>NZ_JBEZUT010000001.1:0-105433 GCF_040636595.1 Kitasatospora sp. NPDC036755 | reverse complement strand
CTCCACTTCGATGGCCTTGAGGTAGTAGTTCTCCCCGCCACGAGCCACCTGACCGCCCCGCCCCACCGGCACCACGGGGCCCGCCCGGCACGCAACGCCCGACCGGATGTGTCCGATAACCGGTCGGTGCGCGACGGGCGCGATTGACCGCGTCCACCGGCCGCCCAGATGCTGGTCGAGCACGATGCAACCGGGAATTCCCTTGTCAGTGCGTTCCCGATTCACCATTCGATTCGATTTCTCCGAGGAGAACCCGTGATCTCGAAGACGAAGAAGATCGTGAGTTCCGTGACCGCCGCGTTCGCCGCGGCGGCCGTCCTGACCGTGGCCGTCCCGTCCGGCAACGCCTTCGCCATCGACCACGTCGAGTGCCGGGGCGGCGAGAACTTCCTGAAGATCTGGTCTCACAGCGACGGCCGCCAGAGCGTGGACTGCTACGCGAATGCCGGCCGGACCTCCTTCGGCAACTGGTGGGTCGACCGGATCTCCACCGGGAACAACGACCTGATCTACTACGACGCCAACGGGGACTCGGTCAGGATCCCGCGCTGGACCGACATCACGTACCCGAACCGCCCGCCGTTGGTCAAGGACATCGAAATCCTCTGACACGCCGCCGGAAACGTCCGTGACGTGAATTCGGCGGGACGGGCCCCGGCGGAGCTCCACCCGCCCGGGGCCCGTCCCGGCCGGCCGCGAGCGCGGGTGCGGGGCGGCCGGGACCGCCGTAGCGTGGGGCTTGGCGGCCGATCCCTGAAAGGGGGTGCGCCATGGCCAAGGCCCAGATGCGCATCCAGCCGAACTACGCCGGCCATGTGATCTACCCCGGCCAAACCCTCTTCTACGTCCCGGAGTTCCACAACGACGGACCGGGAACGGCGGACAGCGTCACCTTGGAGAACAAGGTATCGGCCGGACTGACCATCACGGAGGTCTACGGCGGGCCGTGCGGCAGGAACGATTCCGGAGAGGTCGCGTGCGGCTGGGGAAAAACGGGGAAGGGGGAATTCGGCTGGACGAAGATCTCGGTCAGACTGAATCCCGGCCATCCGGTCGACACGACGGTCTCCAGCACCCTGAAGCTCGTCTCCCGGGTGGGCGGAAAAGTGTCCAGCACGGCGACGCACACCTACACCTGGGCCGTACGGGCGGCGCCCGTCTATCACCAGACCGAGAAGTCCGCCTATCCGCAGCCGCGGTCACTGGACATATCCGCCCTGCCCTCGGCCGAGTCCGAACGCGGGCGGCTGGCACAGCGGTCCCTGTGGGCGGATTTCCAGCCGACCGGCTTCTACCTGAATCCGCACGAGGACCTCACGGTCACCGTTTCCGGGCTTTCCGGAACAACCGTCGAACCGGAAATCGTCATCGGGACGCCGGACTTGATCAACCCCGACAAGGACTACGACGACGACGTCACGCCCGGCCCCTTCCGGCAGAAACTGGCCGAGGGAGCCAACCGGGTCTCGAACCTCTACGGGGGAATCCTGTACGTCCGCTACGCGGCGGATCCGGGCCAGGAGGCTCCCGCGATCACGGTGACGCTGGGCGAAGGGGCCGAGCCGTTCCCCTTCTACCGGCAGGGGATCACCACGGCCGCGCAGTGGCGGCACATGCTCGACGTGTCGAAGGTGCCGGTGGCCGAGCACTCCGGTGACCGCGTCATCCTCACCGGGCTCGTCTCCCACGCCGCGCGGTACGCCGACCGGGACCAGGAGGCGCTGCTGACGGGGTACCAGGACATCGTCGACGCCCAGGACGCGATCAGCGGCCTGGGCGCGGGAGCCCTTCCGGACCGGCCCAGCCCGCTGCGGCCGATGGTCGTGATCACCCGCACGGAGACCGATCCGAACTCCAAGGACTACCGGGCGGCCATTCCGGCCGGGGACGCGGCGAACGTCTACGCGCCGGAGAGGCAGTGCCAGGCGTGGGGCGAGTGGCACGAGCTCGGACACCAGCGGCAGCAGACCGACCACTGGAGCTGGGGGGCCATGACGGAGACCACCGTCAACGTCTACACCCTCGCGGCACGTCGGCTCTTCCCCTCCGGGCTGCCGCAGAAGCACGGCACCCCCGCCGAGTGGGACGACGCCAAGAAGTACCTCGCGGGCACGGGGAAGACGTTCGAGGACGCCGACGAGTTCGTGCGGCTCGCCATGTTCGAGCAGCTGCGGGTCGTCTTCGGCGACGGCTTCTACCACCGCCTCCACCGGATGGCGAGGAGGCGGGAGCGGATCAAGGGCGACGCGGAGAAGAAGAGGTACTTCATGATCTCCGCCTGCGTCGCCTCCGGCACGGATCTCGGCGACTACTTCACGCGGTGGGGCCTGCGGCCGGACACTGCGACGAAAGACGGCATCGCCGCACTCGAACTGCCCGGGCCCGCCACGGATCCGACGGCGACACCGGTCTTCGGCGGATCCTGATCCGGCGGCCGGTCCCCAACCGGGGTGAACTCCGGCGCGCCACAGCCGGTCCGGCGGGCGGGTGCCCTACAGTCTCGGTGGCGGGGCGGACGTCCTCCCCCGCTCAGGGGCGTACGCCCGCCGGCCCGAGGTCGGCCTTGAGGGTGGGGCGGGTGGGACTCGAACCCACGACCAAGGGATTATGAGACCCATTAGCAGTTTGGTCGGTCTTCACTGACCTTCACTGCCTTTACCTGTTTTCCCAGGTCAGAGGCCGTTTGGGGCCTGGGGTCGTCTTCGGCCTTCACCGGTTTTCACTGGCCTTCGCCGCCGCGCATTCCCCACAGGTTCCTCAATCGTCCCGTTCGGAGCGCACCAGCGTCGGCGGGTGGACGGCTGACCTGCAGCAACTCCATCGCGGGAAACCGCCCCCAAGGGAGAGCCTTACCGCGACAGAGCACTTCCGCTCCGCCTATCCGACGACACGCGAAAATCTCGTCAGATGTTCGGTTCCGCGAGAGTATCCCACCAGATATCCACTCGGAAAGCATCGCGGGCAACACGAAGTCCGCCACCCAGCGTGACTGCCGTTCAGGGTCATCTTCATGAAGGTCGGTACAGCAGCAGGCTCGTTCGAATCCGCGAGCCCTGGGCAATTGGTGCCGTCTTGAGGTCACAGTCGCGCTGCTCGAGTTGCGTGCCACCGAGTCGGCCGAAGTACTCGGCAAGGGGTGCCCGGATTCCCTTCTTCACCCAAGGGATCCCATTGTTGGACACATCACACGATCGGCCAGGAAACCGGTTTGACATAGGCGAAGTCTCAAGCCTGACAATCACTTGAGGACAGCCAGCGTCGCCGGTTCCGAGGCCGATCCGATGGTGCGCGGTGCGCTCACAGGCATGAGGCACCTCACAGTTGGGCAATCACCCTTCGTGCCAGGTGTTGATGCCACCCTCGCCGTTGACGACAAAGTGACCATCCGGGCAGTAGGCGTAGGAACCTCTCCGGTCTCCAGCCCAGCGAGCAGGCCCATAGTAGTAGCCGTCGTCGCAGTGCACCCAGGCCTGATACCACCAGTCCGGGCCGTTGCCGTCGCACCATCCGCCAGCGAAGTTCTGGCCGATCACGTAGCTGCAGTCACCCAGCCACCCCAACGGTGCCGGGCCGCCGATGCCCGCTTGGGGCTGTACGGCAACAGCGGGACTGCCCGACAGGACAAGGGCTGAGAACGAGGCGACAGCAGCAGCCGCGACGACCCGGGTGAGCCTGAGGCGCATGGCGCTCCTTCAGTAGATGTGAAATGAACGAGAGGAAATCCCGTTCCATTGGCAAGCCTCTGACGCCTGAACCTCGGACGCACGCGAAGAGAGCCGTTCGAGCGCATAGAACACTTTGTGACCACCCGTGCATCTATCGTCGGCAAGGATTTGCCCCAGCACTTCTCCTTCCAGGCACAGCGCCGGGGAAGGTGATCCTCGCAGTGCAGTGGTTGATCGTTGCGCTGCCGAGGCGGTAGAGGCTGGCGGCCAGGTCGTTGGCGGTGGCGAGGACAGCGGGCCAGTGACGGTATCCACTCCGACTGCGGCAAACTCGGGGCCCCGCTGCCGGTCACCGTGGCCCATTCAAAGCAGGGTGTGCTGTTCGTAGCGGGTATCGGGCTTCTCAGGCTGGTGGACCTTGACGAGGTAGCCGCCGCCGGGGGCTCTGCCGGCTTCGTGTCGGTCGTTGGCGGTGGTGGTGAAAACCTTGTAGGGGCCGCCATTGTCGAGCCAGCCGGGCGGGTAGATGGCTTCGCGGTGGGCGCGGAGCTGGGGTCCGCTCTTCCTGGTGGCGCCTTGGGGTAGGGCGGGCAGGTCTCGCCAGCCGGGGTGGGCGTGGTCGAGGGCGTCTTCGATCGCGTCGTTGTGGCGAGGGCGGATGGGCCCTTCCCAGGTGCAGGAGAGGCAGGCGCCGCGGCGTTGGAGTTCGTGGTGGACCCAGCGGTCGAGGCGGGTGGCTGTGTGGTGGTTGGTCGGGGTGGCGGGTCGGTTGCCGCGGAATCCGGGGGCTGCGTAGCCGAGCTGCCAAGTGCTCCGGCGGGTGTTGCGGGGGATGGTGGCGGGGAGTGCGAGGTGGGCGTTGTGGCGGTTGATGGCGCCGACGGCGGTGTGTGCGGCGGTCCAGGCGGTGATGGCCTGGACGCAGGCGGCGCTGTCTGTGGCGAGGCTGCGGTCGCGGGTGCCTTCGTAGATGGCTTGGGAGGCGGCGTCGTCGTCGGGGTCGACGTGGGTGGCGCTCCAGCCCCAGTGGTCGGCGGGTGCGTGGGTGATCGTGAAGGTGATGTTCTCGGTGACCTGGATGCTGGAGCGGTCGGGTAGGTCAACGGCGATCGTGCGTCCACCGCTCAGGTCGGGGACGGTGGGTGCGTGGCCGGCGGTGGTGAGGGCGTGCCAGAGGAGTTGCCCGGCGGTGGCGGGGTGGTCGGTGTTGGGGTTGAACGGTGCTGCGAGTCGTCGACGGAGGTCGTCAAGGTTGCGCATGGCGGTGGGTCGCCTCTTCGGGTGGTCTCAGGAGGTCGGGAGCTGCTGATCGGGATGTGTGGGCTGGGGCGATGTTGGTGGGGTTGGCGGGGTGAAGAGGCGGTGTTGGTCGGCGATGGGGGTGCAGCCGGCTGGGCAGGGGAGGTACTTCCAGGGGCGGCCGTTGGGGTAGCGGTGCTGTTCGTGGTGGCGGTCGGGGTCGCCGGGGGTGCAGCGGACGGGTAGTTGGCCGCGTGAGCCGCAGTGCGGGCAGAGGTGGAGGGGGTCGGTGTTGTCGGTGGTGGTGGGGTGGGGGTAGGGGCGGGCGGAGTGGTCGACGGGGTGGCCGGTGGAGGGGTTGAAGAGGAAGTAGGACGATCGGGGGTGAACGGGGATGGACCACCAGCGGTGGGTGGGGTCGCTGGTGAGGATGTGGCGGCTGTTGTGGATGGTGCGGCCGTTGTCGTGGGTGTGGGTCCAGCGGACGTAGGCCCAGCCGTTGCCGTAGTGGCGGTGGTGTATGCGGGTGGCGTTGCGGGCGTGCGCTTCGGGTATGGCGGGCGCTGCTTGTTCGAGCTCGCGGCGGGTCGGGGCGATGATGACGGGGACGAGGTCGAGGGGCAGGTCGGTGAGGTCGATCTCCACGGTGGTGTTCTCCGGGTGGGGCCGGGCAGGTGGTATGCCTGCCCGGCTGGGCGGTCAGGTGCTGGGGTTCGGCGTGTCGTGGTGGATGAGGTGGCCTTGGCTGTCGCCGATGAGGGCGGCGAGGTGGGTGTCGTCGGGGCCCCCGGTCCAGGCGATGTTCCGCTGGATGTTGTCGGTGGTCGTGATGGTGAAGTCGGTGTCGGGGAACAGCTCGGTGAGCTTCTTGGCGAGGTCGGTGTCGGGGATTTGGGCGCGGTAGGTACCGGGGGCTCCGGTACAGCCGACGTGCCGTCGGTCGTGTCCTCGACTGGCGCGCAGGTGGCTGTAGAAGAGGTGGCCGGTCCAGGTGCAGCCGGTTCGGCCGCAGCGCATGGGCCAGTGGACGTCGCTGCCGGGGTAGGCGCCGAGCGGGACCAGTTCGAGTTCTTCGAGGCGGGCGAGGGCCTTTCGTGCGGAGGCGGCGTTGCGTCGGGTGGTGAGGTTGAGCATCGGCGGGTCCTTGGGTCAGGCGGCGGGCTGGTGGGTGGGGATGCCTTGGCGGAGGCGGGCGTCTTCGGTGAACAGGCGCAGGATCGTTTCGTCGCCGACGGGTGCGGTGTTGCGGGTGTGGGTGCGGTCGGTCCAGGTGCCGTTGGCGCGTTCCCAGATGACCTTGTCGTGGACGACGTGGTCGCCGTCGGTGAAGGCGGCAGGCACCTTGGGGTAGGGGATTCTGGGGAGGGTGTCGGGGTCGATGTGGCGGTGGGCGATGACGGGGACGATGGTGCTGCCGCTGTGGGAGAGGGTGTTGGGGAACTTCCACCAGGTGTCGGGCAGGCTGGTCATGGGGCCGCGGGTGGGTGGGGTGACGGTGCGGGCGGTGCGCCGGTATTCGCCTCGGCCGAGGTGGCGGATGTTGGTGATGACGGACTCGTGGCCGGTGGCGGTGTGCACGATGACGTCGCCTCGGCGCAGTAGGCGGGTGGGGAGGTTCATGACGCCGTAGTCGCCGATTCGGCGTTCGGGGTGTCGGGCGGCCGGGCTGTGGGGCCAGTTGGTGACGTAGGCGGCGAGGGTTTCGACCAGTTCGGTGATGGCCTTGGTGTGGTTGCTGCGGCGGTCGAGTCTGCGGTCGACGAGGCTGATCTGCTCCTGGGGGAGGGCGTTGTTCGGGTCGCCGAGGTAGTGGATGGCGTGCAGGCCGCCGATCTTGGCGGCGTCGCGGTCGACGGTGGCGTGGTTGTCGGTGCTCCAGATGAAGGTGCCGTCGGGGAGGTCGACGGCGACCCAGGACACGCCGGCTGAGGCGTGGCTGCCGCAGGTGGTGGTGATGCCGTGCTGGTTGAGGCCGATGGTGATCAGGTCGCGCAGGGTGTTCATGGGTGTTCCTTGCTGACCGTGGGAGGCGGGCTACCTCCCACGGGCGGGCTGGGTGCGGGTCAGGCGGTGGTCTTGGTGGTGCGGCGACGGGTGGTGGGCTTGGGTGGGGCGTCCGTCGGGGTGGCGGTCTTGGCCGTCGCCTTGCGGGTGCGGGTGGGTGTGGTGCTGGTGGGCTTCGTGGTGTTCTTGCGGGCCCGGGTCGGCTTGTCGGCCGGGGTTGCCGGGGTTCGGGGGGTGCTGGCTGCGCGCTTGCGCGGGGTTTTGGTCTTCGGCTTGGGGGTGTCGGTCGGGTTCGGGGTGGCGGGCTGCTTGGGCTCGTCGGCGGGGACGGGGTCGGGGCTCGGGGTGGTGGCCGGGTCTGCGGCGTCGGCCGGAGGCGGGGTCGCCGGCTGGTCGCTGGTCTCGGTGTCCCAGGGGCGGTGGCCGACGTAGAGCGGCTTGTTGTCGAAGGCGGGCAGCAGGTTGTGCAGGAGCGTGGCGTGGATGAGTTCGGCCGGGTCGCCGTCGAGACCGTGGAGGTGCATCACGGTGTGGTAGCTGCTGCCGGGCGGGAGGGTGCCGCTGTGGCTGGGGTGGGACTTCTTGGGGCGGACGTCGGGGGTGGTGATCCAGAGCTGGAGGGTCACGCCGTCGAGTCGGGCGCGGGCGCTGATGGTGCGGCCGTCGGGGTTGGTGAGGTGCTGGACGGGGGGGTCGTCGTGGGGTCGGGGGCTCGGGGTGTAGCCGTCGAGGCGCGTTGCGAGGTTCTGGAAGACGGTGGCGAGGGTGGTGGAGGTGAGCAGCATTGCGTGGTCCCTTCGCGGGTGGGGTGAACCCAACCCGCAGTGTTTAAATTTTATACTCACTTAAGGTGGAGTTGACGGCTTTTCGATCGGCCCATCTGGGTTGGAGTCGAGGGAATCAACCTCGATAGAGGCCTCGACCCCTTTCCTTCATGTTTAAATTTTATACTCATTCATAGCGGGTGTCCACTCCTCTCCCCCGCGGTCAGGCCGCCTTGTCCGCCGTGACCCCGGCGAGCATCGCCTCGGCCCTGCCGACGGCGGCGATCATCGTCGCGCCGCCCAGCAGGGCGTCACGGTGCCTGAAGATCGCGGTCTTCTCCTCCAGGGCGAGACCCTCGGTGTCGGCCTCGGCGAGCACGTCCCCGCACCAGACGGTGGCGTTCGGGCCGAGCCCCCAGAGGATCACGTTGACGGCCGCGCCGGCTGCGGCGATCGGGTCGATGTCGTTCAGGTGCCAGCGGCAGGCGGCCGGGTCGATCCGGTGCTCGCGCAGGATCTGGGCGGCGGCGCGGGTCATCCCGCCGGTCCCCCCGGCGGGATCGCAGAAGCCGTAGCCGGGCTTGACGTCGGAGCAGTCGCCGAGCTGCATGCGGGCCATGAGCTCGCAGATCTCCGGAGGGGTGTGGTACTCCCCCAGTCCTTCCCTGGCCCCCTTGCTGCGCAGCGTGGTGACCATCCAGGACATCAAGTCGCACTCGGCGAGGTCGTAGGGGTCGCTGGAGCCGGTGACGGTGAGCAGGCCGTGGGTGATCGCGGCGTGGGCGACGGCCTTCACGCAGGCGAGCTCGTGCTTGCTCAGGGCCTCTTCCGTCCAGGTGGCGATCGGTGCGGCCCGGTGCACGAGGTCCGGGCGGCGCATCCACCAGTAGGCCAAGCACTCGCGGATCAGCCGGACGAGGTCATCGGCGTCGAGGCCGAGCATCCAGTCGGCCTGCTTCAGGGCGTCCGGCCCCTTGAGCGGCCACAGGGCGAGGGCTGCGACCACGCCGACGGGTATCTCCATCCGGCTGCCGCCGTGGTGGCTGTGCCAGGCGTCGGCGGCGGCCTCGGCGATGCGCTGCGCCGCCTGGTGCGCCCGGATTCCGGACGGCACCGGGAAGGTGCGGAGCTTGGGCTTGGACGGTGGTGCTGGCGGGGCGACTGCCAGGCCGGGGATGGCGGCGGCTTCCGCGTGCAGGGCGGCCAGCTTGGCGAGGTCGGTTCGCCGGTCGGTGTCGGGTACGGCGGCGAGGTGCCGCCGGGGCGTGACGGCGCGTGCGGCGGGACCGGGCTCGTCCTCGGCCGCGGCGAACAGGTCGAGCTGCTGAGACCGCTTCATGTTGGTTTGTCCTCTATATCTGGGCATGGAAAGGCCCGGCCGGTGGACTGCGACCGGCCGGGCCGCGTGATCGTGCTGTGGAGGGGTTCAGTCGGCGGGCTTGTGCCGTGCCGGCGCCGAGGGGTGCCGATCCGGGTGCCTCAGTCGGTGGATCGGCCGGGCATCGGTGACCTCTGCGCCGGATCGCGGGCCGGCGGGTTCCCCGCGGTGGCGCGCTGCCGGGGCTGGGCGCTGGCGCTCACCACGTCGTTCCGCCCGTGGCGGTGCCCTCGGACTCCAGTGCCTGGAGCCGCAGGGCATGTTGTTCGGCGGTGATGAGACCGGCGTGGAGCTGGACGTCGGCCAGGCGCCGGATGGCCGGCTCGGCGGCTGCGCGGGCGGCGGCGATTCGCTCCTCGTCTCCGCTGAGCAGGGCGAGCCTCCACATGGAGTGGCGGGCGACGGCCATCGCGGCCACGTCCTTCAGGGACAGGCGGACGGCCGGCTCCAGGGCGGGGGGCGTGCGGTCGTTGTCGTTGTCGGTGTGGGCGGGGGACGCGGGGCGGGGCTGATGGCGGCCGTGGTCGCGGCCGGAGGCCTGAGAGGGGTGGTCGGTCATTCGGTTTCGTCCTCGGTGGGCTGGAGGGTCGGGCCGTCCGCCAGGGGGGCAGGGGAGTTCCGCGGCGTGCCCGTCGGCGGTGTCGAACGGGCACGCCGGCACGGCCCGGCCGGTGGGCTTCGACCGGCCGGGCCGCATGCTGGGCGGGGCGTCAGCCGGTGGGCTTGCGCTGTCCGCCGTCGGCGAGGTGCTGTGCCTGGGCCCGCGGGCAGGCGGCGGGCTGGCTCGGAGCGGGCCCGGACAGGGCGTTGTTCAGGGCGTGGAGGAGGTGGGCTGCGGCGCACCCGTACTGGCTGGACAGGTTCAGCGCCGTGTAGGTGAAGACGGTCGCGACGGCTTCGGGGACGAGCCGGTCCCAGTACTGTTCCTCGGTCAGGTCCGACTCGCCCTGCGGCCGGTGCTCGTAGCCGCTGGTGAGGATGATGGCCAGAGTGTCACGGGCGGCGCGTTCGATCTGTGGGTCAAGGCACAGCCGGATGGTCTCCGCGCGCAGGGCCTTCTCGATGGTGGTCATCGCGGGTTGTACTTCCCTTCGGTGGCTTCGGCGTCGACCAGGACGTGGCCGGCGATGTCCTGTCCGTGGTCCAGGAGGTCGTCGAGGACGGCCAGGGCCCGGGCGTGGGCCGCCAGCAGGGAGCGGGCGGGCAGGACGAAGTAGGTGTGTCCGGCGAGGCCTAGGTTGTTGGCTTCGCGTCGGCTGGGTACTCCCTTGCGGATCTGCTCGATCTCCGTGTCGCTGTTGAGGACGACGGTCCACTTCGGCGCGTCCGGCAGGTGGGCGAAGGTCCCGCACTCTTCGCAGCCCTGGCGGGGGCGGTGGTAGTCGTGGACGAGCTTGGCGAGGTGGTCCGCGACGGCGTCCGGGGCCCCGCCGGTGTCCTGAACGGTCTGTGCCCAGGCGTGGTTTCGAGGCTCGCTGGGTGAGCCGGAGTCGGCGACGTGCAGGTGCAGGCGCGGTTCGGCGGGGTTGAATCGGACCTCGGTGCGGACGACGGCGTGCCCGTTGAGGTAGCCGTGAATCTTGGTTCGGCCGGTCAGGGCATCGCGGTTGACGACGACGTCGAGGCGGGAGGGCTCGTCTCGCAGTTCTCCCTGTGCGGCTCCCAGGCCGGCAAGGGAGGCCGCGGTGTCGGCCAGGGCGCTGGCGACGGTGGATTCGGACTTGGTCATGGTGTGCTCCGTCGGCGCGGCGGTGGTCAGCGGTGGAGGTGGCTGGTGCCTGCGAGCGCGGCTCCGACGAGGTCGGCCATGTGGTCGACCTCGCGGAGGTCTCCGTCGTGGTGCAGGGCCGCGTGGAAGAGGTCGCAGTAGTGGAAGTGGCCGACGGTGTCGTGGAACTCGGTGAGCTTGAGGCTGAGCAGGCCGTCGGGGCGGCGGGCCCAGGCGACGGTGGTGGCCTGCTGGACCAGCGTTTCTGCGGCTATGGCGAGTTCGGGGCTGGCCTCGTGGCCGACGATCATTGACACCACCCTGGGCAGGTGCTGCTCGGGAACGAGGTCCAACGTGTCGGCGAGGATGCTGGTGACGATGGTGTGCATGGTCGTTGTGCCCTTTCGTGGCTGGTGAGAGTCGGCGGTTGGGCCCGGCCGCCGCGGGGCGGCCGGGCATGCGGGTCAGGAGTTGAGCTGCGGGTCGTCGACCAGGGCGACGGCGATTCCCGAGGCGACTTCGGCGATGCGGTCGGCGTCGGCGTCCAGCGCGAGGCAGTGCCGGTACAGGTCGGCGTAGTAGCGGTTCCAGACGAGCTCGTGGAACTGGGTGAAGGTCAGGTCCCGGAAGGCGTCGGGCCGGACGGCCCAGCCGATGGTGATCGAGTGCTCGACCATGGTGAAGGCGTTGTTGGCGCTCCGGAGGCTGAAGGAGTCGGCCGAGGTGATGGCGTCGAGGATGGCGGCTTCGTGGTGCTCGGGGCCCCGCACCGTGACGGTGCCGAGGTAGCCCACGGAGTCGATGCTTCCGAGGAGGGTCATGGTGTTCTCCGATCGATGGTTGGCCCGGGGCCGCTGCCCCGGGCCGGGTGGGTCGGTCAGGCGGTGAGGTAGTCGAGGACGGTGAGGGAGAAGTCCCGCGGGAGGGCGCCTGGGCCGGCGTCGCGGCTGGTGGCGTAGTTCTCGGCGAGGGCGAGGGTGTCGAGGACGGCGTCCTCGCGGTCGGGGCGGGTCAGGAGTCGGGCGACCGCGTCGAGGGCGAGGGCGGCGGCGGAGAGGGTGAGGCGGTGGATGTCCTGCTCGGCGCGGGCGGCGCGGGAGCGGGCGAGGCTGGCGTAGTGGCGGGCTTCTTCGGCGGCGGCGGTGAGCGCGTTCATGGTGGTTCCCTCCCTGGCGGGTGGGGGCCTCCCCCCTCCCTTTATGTTTAAATTCTATACTCATTCAGGGTGGGGGTCCACTCCACCGGGAAGCTCTCAAAGGGTGGACGATTTCACATTTACGCAGGTCAGAGCTTCGGGAAGGCCGCCACGAGCGTCGTGGCGTTGTCGGCCCGATCCCCATCGCTACTCATACGCGCTGCGGCAACGGCCTGCTCCACCGCGTCCGCGACCAGGTCCCCGGCGGTCGACTTGGCGAGGAAGTGGTCGAGGGTCACGTAGGAGTACCGGTCGATGGCCGCCCCCGTGGCGCCGCTCTTCTCCAGCGGGTGGTAGGCGCCGTCCGTGCACAGCACCAGCGCGTCGACGAGGTCCCGGTGCACGGTCCGCTCCTCGATGTCCCCGTAGCCGACCTCCGCCAGCAGCCGGTTGTGATCCCACCGGCCCACCGGCATGCCGAGGCTCCGCTTCACGGCAGCCATGTTGTGGTCCTCGGTCACCAACTCGCTGCGCCCCGACGGGCTGAGCACCCAGACCCGGGAGTCGCCCGCCCACGCGATGCGCACCTCGTCCCAGTCGGGATGCCACGTCGCCAGCGCCGCCGTGGAGGTGGTCCCGTCCGCGACCCCGGATCGCCGGTACCAGTCCGGCAGTTCGGCCCGCACCCGCCGGATCGCGTCGCCCGGGGAGCCCAGCTCCGAGGCGACGTACGCCAGCCGCGGGGCGGCGTACCGGGCGAACGCGGCCGTCTCATCGGTGTCCCCGACGCCGTCGCAGACCACGAACGCCCACACCCCGCTGCTCCGGTCACGGTGCACGGCGAGAGCGTCGCACTGCTTGTCCCGCTGACCCCGCAGCTGCGCCCCGCCGATCGAGGGGCCTACGGGGCGCACCCACAGCGTGGAGCTCGCGGCCTCGGACAGGCGGTCGACGTCGGTCCGGGCCAGGTCCGCGTAGGTGCCGTCGGGGCGCCGGCGGCCGGTGACGAGCACCGGACCGCGGAAGAACGGGGCTCGTCCTCCGCCGGCGATCCCGGACCACATCTGCTGGCCGTACCGGTTGGCCTCCTCCTCGGCCTCCCGGTGTCGGCAGTGCACGGTGTAGCGGCCGATCGGCAGCGAGGAGTAGTCCGCGCCGAGGTTCCGGACGAGGGTCTCCCACTGGCCGGTGGGCTCCGGCGGGTTGGGGATCTCGTCCTGCTCGCCGTCGGGGTCGACGGCGAACGCGAAGGTGCTGGGCATGGTTGAAGTCTCCTTGGTCGGGTGGGCTCAGAGCCCGTTGGTGGCCCACTCGTGGGCGTATACGCAGTCCTCGCAGCACAGGTCGTCGAAGATCAGGCCGACGAGGCCTCCGGGTTCGACGATGAATGTGCAGTGGGCGCAGGTGATGTACTCCTGGGTGGCCTGCACAGGGTCGGGCCCTTTCCAAGGGCGCTACCAGCGGGTGCGGCGCTCGCGTTCCGGCCGCTGCTCCGGGTGTGTGCGCCAGTGGCTGTCGTAGACCTGACGCCACGGGCGGGTGAGGGTCACGACCGCTTGGGAGTCGGCGAGCAGCGCCATTCCGGCGAGGCCTTCGACGACGGTGCGGGCCAGGTCCTCCCGGGCCCTCCCTGGCGTGATCGTGTAGGCGGTGCCGTACGGGCCGGGATTCTCCCGCCAGGCGATCCAGTCGTGTGCCGGGCACTCCAGCAGCCACATCGCGCGGATCTCGACCGCACCGAGGAGGTCCTGCTCTTCGGTCCAGCCGGGCAGCGTCCGCAGGTCGGCCGGGCAGCCGTCCTCCCCGAGGTGCGGGATACAGTCCCGGGCGTCGGATACGTACCAGCAGGCATCCCGTGCGGCGTCCCAGGGATCCGAGCCCGCTTCGGCGGCCCAGCGTTCGGCGTCGAGGGAGATGTGCAGGTCGATGCGGATCTTCACGGCCCTACCGGGGTTCGGAGGCCGCTCCGCACCCCGGCCAGCAGCTGTTCGATGCCGTGGACCTGCCTGTCCGTGAGGTTGGTGAACTGCCCGTCGGTACCGAGAGGGCCCAGGAAGAGGACCGGGCCGTACAGGAAGTGCCGCAAGGGTTCGTCGCCGAGCAGATCCAGGACGAGGCTCGCGGGCAGGTTCGCCGGCAGGGTGTCGTCCTTCGTGACGGCGACGGAGAGGATGGGCGTTCCGTGCGGGCAGGTCCCGGTGTAGCCGGTGTAGTCGGCTTCGCCTCCGAGGTGCTGCGAGGCCGCGGCGTGCCGGCCTCCGGGGTCGGTCGGCAGATGCAGCGGGGTGGCTTCACCGGCCGGGGTGACGAGTATGGCGTTGGCCGGGGCTTCGGGGAGCTCGCGCGGCTTGTGGGTGAGCGGTCCGTTGCTTGTGGGCATGTTGGTGTTCCTTCGGGGTTTCGGGTTCGGGCCGGGCCTTGGGCTCTGGTCCTGCTTCAGCAGGTGGCCGCGGGCGGGTACTCGCCCGGTGCGGGCTCGGTGTGGGTGTCGTAGAGCCGGCGGACCCGGTTGGCCGCGTCCGTGCCGCTCTGGGCGAGTACGCCGTAGGACTCGTAGCCGGCTTCGAGCAGGGCCTCGGTCAGGTGGTTGCTGGTGCTGGCGCACAGGGGTTCGGGCATGATCCGGGTGATGCTCATCGTGGGGCCGTGGACGTGGATGGCGACGCGCCATCCGGTGGGCTGCTGCACGGCGGCCGGTGCCGGGGCGATGAGGGCGGCGGCGATCAGGGTACGCAGGAGCACGGTGGGGCTTCTTCGGGGTTCGGTGACGGGGTGTCGGGGCCGGGGGCCGCCGGCGAGGCGGCCCCCCCCCGGAGGACGGGGGTCAGGCCGCCGGCTTGTACCAGACGTCGATGACCTCGAAGAGGGCCTTCTTCGCATACCAGGTGATGTCGGCGGCATCGTGGACGGTGCCGGTCAGGGTGTCGAGCGCGGCCTTGCGGACGTCGAGCAGGGTGAAGTCCACTCGAGTCTCCCCCGGCCGCTGCCCCGGTCCGAAGCTGATCTTGACGGTGCGGTCGTCGTCCGGGTCGACGTCCACGTAGACCGCGCTGAGGACGGCGCGGGCCTGGATGCCCGGGTTGTGGATCAGTGTGGCGCTGGCCTCGGCGAGCTGGGTGTAGTTCATGCGCGTTTCCTCTCGGGTTCGGAGGGGGACCCCCTCGCTCATGTTTAAATTCTATACTCATTCAGAGTGGGTGTCCACATTTGGATTTATCAACTCTCCTGCTATGCCTGGTACTTCCATTCGAAGCGGTGGAGGTCGACCACCAGGACAGTGCCCTCCGCGCCCGGGGAGGTCGTGGCGCGGGCGAGCCGCCCGGCGGCGTCCTTCGGGTCTTCCCCGTACTCCAGGGACTCGTACAGGTGGCTCCGGTTGATCGTCGTGTGCAGGTTGACTCCGGGCGTGGCCAGCGCCAGCCAGCCGACGGCGCGCATCGAGACCTCCCGGTAGTCCAGCGGTCCCACGGAGCCCGTTCCGCGGTCCTCGCGGACGGGCGCCCCGAACATGTCGCCGGAAGTGCGCAGGCAGTAGGACGCGATGCCGCCGGACCAGGCCAGTTGGAGGAAGTCGTCCTGCGCGCGCCAGGTCGCGACGATGATGCCGGACAGCGAGCCGCCCCAGGAGTACGGCTCCGCGCGGACGGCGTCGAGTTGCCGCCGTAGGGCCTTGAGCGGGTCGCCCGCCCTCGCGGTTCGCGCCGCGAGGGCGGTGGCGTGCCGTCGGGCGTACCCCCCGGCGAGGCCTCCGGTGCCGGCGTCGCACAGGGCGACCGCGCGGCGGCCCGAGCCGGCGTCGTAGGCGATGCCGTGGCCGCTGAAGCCGTCGGGCCGGCCGCCGGGTACGGTGGCCACGCTCAGGTCCCATCGGCGGCGGCGCCTGGCCTTCGGCGCCGATCGGAGGATGTCCTTGATTACGTAGTCGAGGTCCCACGGGCGGTATGTCAGCTGCGTGCTGGTGTGCGGGTGGGGGGTGAACCATACGGGGCCGCGGAGCATGGGGGCGGTTCCGCCTCGGGCGATCTCGTTCCAGATGCACCTTGCGGCGTGGTTGACGGCCTGCTCGTGCGGTTGCGGGGCGGTGTGGGCGATGAGGGGGCCGAGGCGGACGGCGCGGGCTTGCGGCGGGATCGCCCAGCGGCGGTAGGTGCCGACGGCAGCCACGGTTCCGTCGGTTGCGACGCGGACGGCGAATCGGTCGTGCATGTGGTCTCCGGGTCAGTGGTCGAGGTGGTCGGCGAGGGAGTTGAGGAGGGCGGCGCCGGCTTCGGTGCCGTGCCGCGCGGTGTCGTCGTGGCAGGCGGCGGCGGCCAGGTGCAGGGCCGCGACGAGGATCGGGGCCGGCAGGCTTGCCACCCACTCGGGGTAGGGGACTTCGCCGCCGACGGATTCCCAGGCGCCGTGGGCGGCGCTCTCGGTGACGGCGGCGGCGTAGGTGGCGCCCAGTGGGGTGAGGCCGTGGTCCTGGACCAGCAGCGCGGCCAGGCGGCGGCGGTCGTCGACGGCGAGGAGGGCGGGGAGTGTGGGCTGCAGGGTGGTGGTCATGGTCTTCCTCGGCTCGGGCTGCCCCTGGTCGGGGCGGCCCTGGGGTGGTCAGTTGTGGTGGAGGCGGCGGTCGGTGGCGAGGTCGGCGAGGGTCAGACGTGCGATGCGCAGCTGGTGGGAGCCGGTCCACGGGTCCCGCAGGGCTTGGGCGGTGGTGTCGGCGAGGAGTTGCAGGAGGGCGGGGCTGGTGGTGCTCAGCCACTCGGGGAAGGTCTCGCCGGGTTCGCCGACCTGTCGCCAGGTGCCGGCCAGGGTGTCGGTGACGATGGCGGCGGCTTCGGCGGCCTCGGCGGGCGCGAGGTCGTGGTGGCGGCTGATCCAGTGGTGCAGTTGGCCGTGTGCCGTGAGGTCGTGAAGGTCCGGGGGTTCGACGGCGGTGGTCATGGGATCTTCCTGGAGTGGTGGACGGGGTGGCCGTGGGTGGGGTGCCGGCCGGGGCGGGGCCCCGGCCGGCAGGGGCCTGCCTACTTCCACTGGGCGGTGATCGCCGCGAACTCGGCCTTTCGCGTGCGGTGCTCGGCCGCGATGGCGTCGAGGCGCGCGATCTCCTCGCGATTGTCGGGGTGTTCCCAGTACAAGATCGTCGTGCTGCCCGGGTTGGGGTGGATCCTGGTGTACGCGTCCTCGGCGGCGTCACTGGTGGGGTGGCCGGTCGACAGGTACCAGAAGGAGTTGAGGTCGTACTCGACGTCCCACTCGTAGTCGTAGTCGTCGGGGTCGCCGCCGTACTCCCACGGGGCGGTGAACGTGTAGAAGCCGATGCTCCAGGAGCCGTCTTCTCGTTGCCAGGTGACGTTTTCGCGGTGCAGGCTCATCGGGGGTCCTCTCTCAAACCTTATGTTTATATTTTATACTCATTCGTTCATGGGGGTCCACTCCGCCAGCAAGAGTTTTGCCGTCAATTCCCCTCTACAGCACGGCAGTTGAATCGTTCGCTGTCGGCCGTTGCATCTGTGGCCACGCGACACCTGCGAGAGCGCGACGGTGCTGTTCGGGCAGGACGGCCACGGGGTGGCCGAGCCAGTCGCGGCCCATGTGCGCGAGGACGGCGGCGTCCGCCTTGTCGTACCGTCCTGGGCCTTCGCACTCCAGGCCGTACCGTTCGGCCACGCGGTCGCGGACCATGCCCTTCGCCACCCGCGCGCGCACCTGCTTGGGGTGGTCCTTGGCCGGGTTGGCGACCCCGCACGCGTAGATCTTCAACGACGCCGGCGGGACCTGGGCGTAGGGGATCCCGCCCTCCCACAGCATCTGGGTCACCATCCACCACAGCCCGCCGAGCTCATGGTGCCCGGCCTGCGCACCGTGCCCGTAGGCCGCCCCTTCGAGGACGACGAGGTCCGCGCGCCGGACCCGATCAGCGATCTCCCGCTTGTGCCAGTCCAGTCGGGGGTGGCCGCGCAGGTTCCTGGGCCGCAGGGCGTCGGCCCAGTCGACGCCGGCGATGCCGGTGGAGGTGAGGGACAGGTCGAGGCCGATGACCAAAGGGATGGGCCCCGTGGGTGTGCTCGCGACGCTGGTGGTGTTCATTCGGGTTCGTGCTTCCTTGCTGGTGGCTGGTGGGCCGCGACCGGTCCCATCCCGGGCGGCGGTGGTACTGCTGGAGGCGGTGCGGGCCGGGTCCGGCCGCGGCGTGGGCGGGCTCCGGCCGCACGCCCTCAGCGGTCGCCGGTCGCCGTCAGCCCCTCCCGTTCGGGCTGGTGCGGCTGTTCGACCATCGCCAGGGGATCGGGGATGGGAGGATCGCGGCACAGGTCAGGCCGCGATCGCGAGGATCATCTGGTCCTGCCCCGGTTCGGTCTCCGGCTCGGCCTGCGGCGGAGAGTCGACGGCTGCCTGGCAGGGCTCGCACGGCTGCTCCCCGACGACGTAGTGCCGCTCGTGGCCGTCCCTGGTGCCGCAGATGTCGCGGGGCTTACCGGGCAGGGGCAGGTCGAGGTCGTCGACGCCGTCGACGGTGCCGATGACTTCACCGCCGAGCCAAAGGCGGCCGCCGGCGACGCCGTCGAACTTGCTGGGGTGCGGGCGGGTCTGGCGGATGCACATGGCCCGGTAGGGGCAGGGCACGCAGTCGGCCATCGCCGGTGCGCACTTCTCGATCAGGTCGCCCTTGTTCGCCCAGCCGCCTTCGGCGGGGCTGAAGCGGAGGTCGCGGTAGCACGCGGGGGTGAACCGGTCGGTGTCGGGCAAGGCGATGAACACGGGTTTGGTGGTCCTTGTCGGTGGGTGCCCTGTCCGGCTGCCCCGGAAGGGGGCGGGGCGGCCGGACAGGAGTTCAGGGGCGGTCGGCGGGGCGCCGGTGGAGGCGCAGCAGGGTGAGACGGCGGCTCGGGTCGTGGCACACGCAGGTGATGTAGTCGTCCAGGAGCGGGTTGCCGTCCCAGCCGCCGGCGCCTTCGCAGTGGCGGCATTCCGGGTCGGGGGCCTGTGCGAGGACGACGGCTCGGCGCGGCGACGGGTCCAGGCGAAGGCGCCACCGCGGCCGGGGGCCGGTCACAGGACTTCCAGCAGCTGGCGGCCGATCCAGTGGGCGACGTTGCAGGACACCGCGTTGCCCGCTTGCATGGTCTGTTCGGCGCCGGTGCCCAGGACGATGTAGTCGTCGGGGAACCGCTGCCCGGCCAGTTGCTCCTTGGGCTTCAACATCCTGAACCAGCAGTCCTCGATGCTCTCCGCGGTGACGACGACCGCCGCCGAGTCCCGGGTGGACAGGGTGTGGAGCGGGTAGCCGGCGTGCTTGGCGGTGGCCTTGCGGTACGGGACGACCAGGGTGTTGCGGTCGCGGGGGTCGACGCGGCCTCCCGGCATGACGAGGCCATGGTGGTTGCCCTGCGCGCTGACCGTGGAGATCGGGGCGTGCACCGAGGAGGTGGAGGCGTTGTTGCGGAACTCCACGATGTACGGGGCGGTGAGGAGGGCTTCGGACTCGCGGGTGGTGCGGGTCCGTAGCGGCTGCTCCGCCGGATACGGTTCGGTGTTCCAGCTGCCGCCGACCGGCACGATCAGCGCCTCGCCCTGCTTGGTGCTGCGGGTCGGCATCGGCCGCTCCGTGACCGCATAGGCCCGGTCTCCACCGTCCTTGCCGTGGGTGAGGGTGATCGAGTACGGCTCGTACGGGTACTTCGCGCGTCCGGCTTCGATGCGCTGCATCGTGGTGTCGGCGAGCTTCCTGCTCCGGGAGCCGATGCGCTGGCCGAGGTCGGTCCAGTCGATGGCCGCGCTGGCCGGACGCACCCACGGTTCGACGAGGGAGTGGCGGCAGCGCGTGTTGGGGCAGCGGTAGTCGTACTGCTTGCCGTACTTGCCGATCGTGATCTTCGGGTCTCGCCAGGTCTGGACGGCGTTGA
The DNA here is from genome assembly GCF_040636595.1 of Kitasatospora sp. NPDC036755. Lineage (NCBI taxonomy): Bacteria > Bacillati > Actinomycetota > Actinomycetes > Kitasatosporales > Streptomycetaceae > Kitasatospora > Kitasatospora sp. NPDC036755. The sequence goes on along the minus strand of NZ_JBEZUT010000001.1, from coordinate 85,648 downwards.
CCTGCTCGGCGCACTCGAAGCACCACGCCGCCGGGGACGGGGTGAGGTTGGGCTTGCGCATGCCGCGGCGGGTGAACGTGATGAAAATACGATCGCGCCACTGGGGGGCCCGCAGGTTGTGGGCGTCTCCGATGTGCGCCGAACTCACGGACGTGATCTGGTAGTTGTAGCCGAGCGCCTTCATCGCGGCTATCCATGCCGTGAACAGGACCCAGTCGGTCGCGAATTCGAGGACGTTCTCCACGACGATGGCCCGGTATCGGTGGACCTCGGCGGCCCGCACGACGCACCACGCCGTGACCCGGGTCTTCTCGAACGCGGCGTCGGGCAGGACTTTGAACTCGTCGTCGCCGTCGAGGAGGTCGAGCTGCGGGGTCTCTCGGCGGCGGCCTCCGGCGGGGCTGATCTCGGTGCAGATCACCGACGCCCACAGCACGTCGGTTCGGGGCAGGTAGCGCATCGGCATGCCGGAGACGTCGACGCACAGGTGGTCGGCCCGGCTGTGGTTGGCGGCGTGCGTCTCCAGCGCAAGGGCCCAGTGGTTCACGCCGAGCCGGAGTTCGAGTCCCGACTCGACAAGGCCTGTCGAGGAGCCGCCGGCGCCGCACAAGAAGTCGGTGAAGGTGATGGACACGGGGGCTCCTTTCAGTTCTCGGAGTCGTCGGCCGCGGGTCGGGTGGGCGGGCAGGTCGGTTCGGGGCTGTGGTCGCCGGGGTGCCCGGGGTAGGTCTTGATCGCGAGATGCCAGTGGTTGGCGGCGTGGCGCACGTCGGGCGGAGACGGGGTGTTCTCTGGGGTGGGCATGTGGAGGTCCAAGAGGTGATGTCGGGCTTATAGCTGATGGCCCATACAAGTTGAGGGGAGGTGCTCAGGTCCGGCGGGCAATGCCGTCGTGGCCGGCGGCGAGGCGCAGGAAGGCGATCCAGCGCACCCAGGCGGGGTATCCGTCGTCGGGGTCTTCGACGGCAAGCCGGACCTCGGCGGGCGCGGCGTCGTAGGTGGCGAGGGCCGCGGTGATCTCGGCGGCGCTGATGCGCCACCGGCCGGGGCGGGTCAGCTTGCTGTCGGGGATGCCGGCGGGGTTCGGGTCGGTGCTGCCCGGGTCTTCCTGGAAGAGGCGGAGGGATTCCGGTCCGTCGAGGTCGGGCCACAGCAGCGGCTGGTAGTCGGTGAGCATCGCGAACCTGCGCATGGTCTCGCGCAGGACGTTCAGCCCGAGGGCGCTGGTGTCGAAGCGGCAGTCCTGGCCGTCGGTGGCACCGGTGGACCGGGTGAGGCGGAAGCGCACTGTCATGGCGGGGGCCTTCGGGTTCAGTTGGAGCGCAGGCCGGCGTGGTCGCCGGCCGTGTGGAGGAAGTCGATCCAGGGGTCCCATTCATCGATGAGGGCGCTGACGGCGGCTCGCTCGTCGTGGGGGGCTCGCTGGTGGGCGGCTAGGGCTGCGGTGATCTCGGCGGGGGCGATCAGCCAGTTCTCGCCGGTGGCGAGCTTGTGTCGGGGGATGCCGGCCGGGTTGGGGATGCTGGCCGTCAAGACTCCGTGGAGCGTCGCTGCGGCGGCGTCCTGTGGGTGTGCGGGCAGGAACTCGCCGGTGAGGGCGAGGGCGTTGTCGTGGGCGCTGGCGGCGAGGTTGAACATCTGGCCGTGCAGGTCCTGGATCATGCCGAGACGATCCATGGCGCGCACGACGCGGGCGTGGGTGAAGTGGTCCAGGAAGTAGGTGACGGTGGGGTCGGACAGTTCGAGCTGGTAGGCCCTGCCCATGGTGGTCTCCGTAGAGGTGAGGTCGGGTGATGGGTCCCCGAGCCCGGTGTCGGGCCGAGCCCGGGGCGGTGTGGTGTTCAGGGGCGCTTGCGGGCGCGGAAGGCGGTGTGGGCTGCCCAGAGGGACAAGGTGAAGGCGGCGGCGCTCAGGGCGAGGGAGAGGGCCTTGATGGTGGTCACGGGCTGCCGTGCTCCCGGCTTGTCGGTGGTGTAGGCGGTCGTCGTGGTGGTGAGGTCGGCGTGTCCGAGGTGAGCGGCGCACCCTCTCCTCGGGCCCGCGGGGGACAAGATGGGCGGGACGGGCGGGCTCGCCCAGAACAGCTCGGTGAAGTCCAGGGGCAGCGCGGGGCCGTCGTCGTGCGGCTGGTCGTCGCTGGGGTCAGCCATGGGCATTGGCCGTCCGCGCGGGGCACTGCGGCGCGGTGAAGAGCCGGCGGCTGGCCAGGTAGACGCCGTGCGCGTCGCCGATCTTGATGCCGTCCGCGATCTGCTGGCCGAGCTGGTCCTCTTCCTCCCGGGTCTGCGGGTGAGTGAAGCGGCAGACGCACGGGCCATGGGTGGCCTTGCTGCTGTAGGCGAGTTCGGCAAGGGCCACCTGGACGACCCGGGTGCGGTCGCGGTCGGCCAGCACGTAGCGCGGCCAGTTGGGGCTCAGGTGCTGCTGGGTGAAGCTGGCGGGCAGGCTTTGTGCGACCGCCCAGGCGTATCGGGCGGCTTCCCGGCTTGCCATCGAGAAGACCTTCCGGATCTCGTAGGTGGCGCGGCCGTGGTCGTGGATCGTGGTGACGGTGACGACGACGGGGTGGACGTCGAGGACGGTCAGCAGGGCTAGTCCTCGCGCACCGAGGTAGGTGTCGATGGCGACCAGGAGCGGGGAAAGGAGTGCGCCGTTGAGGAAGTCGGGCCCGTCCGGGGTGGAGTCGTACACGGTGTCGCGGACGGTCGGGTTGTCGCCGCTGCCCCTGATCACCCGCCAGGCGATGGCGGCGTCGATGTCGTCGGGGAGGTCTCCGACCTCGTCGCCGGTGTCGATTCGCAGGTAGCCGCCGTCGGGCAGTTCGGCGGTGATCGCCTCGGTGTCGCCGTCGAAGGTGATGTCGGTGACGAAGTCGCGGCGACGCAACGCGGAGATCAGGGGCCCGAAGGCCTTGTAGCGGGCCTGCCAGTCGGGGTCCGTGACGCGGGGGTGGGTGGGCAGTGGTGCGAAGGTCATCAGGGGCTCCAAGAGGTCGTTGTCGGGTGGCCTGTCGGCCGTAGGTCAGGTGAGGCGCAGCAGGCGGGTCAGGAGGCCGCGTCGTCGGGTGCGGGTGGGCTTCGGGGAGGGTGGGGGCGGCAGGTAGCGGGCGATGGCGCCGAGGACGGGGCTGGGGTTGACGCCGAGGCGGTGGTGGTCGCCGAGGAGGGTGGAGTCGTAGATGACGGCTCGCTGGCCGGTGGGGAGGGTTCGGGTGATCTGCCAGCCGGTGGCGCCGCTGGGCTTGCGGGCGGCGGCTCCTCCGACTCCGTCGTCGGTGACGGCCAGGAGGGCGCCGTCGGGCAGGTGAAGGTGCAGGCTGGCGTGCCGGCTGTTGGCAGCGAGGTGGAAGGGGATGCCGTACTGGCGGGCGAGGTCGGTGATCGGCTGGTAGGTGTCGGCGAGGGTGGGGGTGTCGAGCGGTGACACGGCTCCTCCATTCATGATGCGGAACTCTTGCATGATTTCCCATACAAGTTTGGGGCGGCCGGGGGCGCAAACCCCCGGCCGCTGGGGGAGATTAGGCGGCGCGCTCGGCGGAGTGCCGGTCGGACCAGGCGGTGAGCGTGGCGGCCATCGCGCGGAGTTGGGCGGCGAGGCGCCGGGCGTTTCGGGTGTCGAACTGGTTGGGTTCGGCGGGCAGTTCGTGGCGGCGGTGGCCGAGGAAGTCGAGGAAGTCGTCGACGCGGCTGGACAGTTCGGCGGCGGGGGCGTCGGCGGCGTCCCGGTCGGGGGCGGCGTTGACGCTCTGGGCGAGGGTGGCGATCTGGTCGAGGTCGTGGTCGACCTCTTCGCTCTCGGCGCGCTCGGTGGCGATGGCGCGGACGAGCGGGTCGAGGATGTTGGAGTAGTCGAAGGCGCAGGTGGGACGCCCCTGGTTGTCCTTGACGGCGATGAGCGCGGGCAGCATTTCGATTCCCTTCGTCGGGGGACCTCCCCCCTCTTCATGTTTAAATTCTATACTCATTCAATGGGGGGGCACAACTCCCGCCAGCCAGTTACCTATTCGTGATATTTGGTGCGTTCGCGCGCGGCCCGGACCGCCTCGAACGCCTCCCGCTTCGCCGACTGCGCCGCCTCCGAGCCGACCTCCGCCTGTTCTCGCCGTACCTGCGCGTCCCTCCGGAAACCCTCCAACCACTCCTGCTCCCGCCGCCTCTGCGCCGCCGTGCGGTCCCGCTCCTCGGCCTGCCGCTGCGCCCGGGCGCTGGTCCCGCAGGCCCGGCAGTTCTCCGCAACCTTCCGGTGCCGCGAGCACGGCCGCGCCTTCGACCCCTCCGCGTCCGCCGGCTCCCCCGCGGCGCCAGCCGTGGGGGGTAGGGGGGTAGGTAGGACGTAGGTAGGAGAAGGAAAGGAAGGGGTTCCCCCCGGGGAACCTGGTGGGTTCCCTTCGGGCGACGCGCTGGGTTGCCCCGGGGAGACCTTCACCCCCGGCGAAGGTGGGTTCCCCTCGGGCAACCCACGGCGCTCGGCCGCCCGAAGCTCTCGCTCCTCCACGTCGCGGGACGTACGCGCCGGGGCGGCCGGGGCCGCACGCTGGGTCCGGGGCCGCGCCAGGCGAGGGTTCCGCGGCGCGGCGACCGCCGCACGCTGACGCTCGCGCAGCTCCTCCCGATCCGGGGTCCGCGGCACCCCGGCCGGGAACACCCGGTAGACCGCGGCACGACCGGGTTTGCCGACCTCCACGCGCTCCACCAGCCCCTTCGCCACCAACGCCGTGACCAGGGTGATCGTGCGCTTCTGCGACACGCCGGTCCACGCCGCCATGCGGTGCATGCCCGGACTCGACAGGCGGCTCTCGTCGTCCGCGCTGTCGCAGATCTTCATCAACGCGAGCTTCTCGGTCGGGTTTCCGATCACCTCCGGCGGCAGGTATGCGGCGGCGACCATGAGTTGTATCGACATGCGGGACTCCCCCTCGGCTGCACGGTGTGAACTGGTGCTGCACCGCGTTCACTTGGGGGCCGCCTTGACCTCGATCCGGCGGGCGCCCTTCTTGACGACCCTGCGCGTGGGCACCGCGATGCCGGCGGTCACGAGGGCCTTCACCATGCGGTCCGCGTCGGGGACCATCGGTATCGGCGCCTGGAGGTCGTCGAACAGCTCGATCATGGCGCGCACGTCCGGCTCGTCCACCTCCTTGTCCTCGCCCCGCCACGCCAGGACGTTGCGCCCGTACGTCCCCGCTTCGGTGCCGTCGACGGCCTTGCGCACGAACTTCTTGACCCGGTCGGCCTCCGCCCAGTCCTTGTGCGCGTGGGCGTAGTCCGCCAGGTGCACCGCCACGTCCTCGCGGTTGTGCACGATGTTGGCCTGTACCGGCCGCCCGGGCGCCGGCACGCCCCAACAGGCCGTCGCGAACGGGCAGTAGTCGCACACGGTGTCGATGCCGGGCCCGTAGAACGAGCGGGGGGCCTGCTCCGGGTGCTCGGTCTCGGTGATCCGCTCCAGCCACCACGCCGCCTCTTCGGCGATCTCCGGGTCGTAGGGGAACTCCTGGATGAACTCCTCGCCGGAGTCGCGGGAGATGAACCGCATCCGGATCCGCTGGATGTCGATCGGGCCGAGCCTGGCCAGGACCCGCTGGCCGTCCACGTCGGCGAAACCGCCGGTGCGCAGCAGCCGCACATACGTCATGACCTGCCGAAGCTCTCCGGCGGTCGCGCCGTAGCGCCGCACCTCGTCCCAGCGGTAGATCGTGCGGGTCTTGATGTCCTCCACGGTGCTCACGTCCGCGGCGACCTTGGGACGAAGGCGGCGCGGAAGCCGGCGGGCGGTGGCCCGGTCGAGCTGGACGATGTCGATACTGCCGCGGATCGTCGCGTCGGCGACCCGCTTCTCGGTGATCCAGCCGAACTCGCGGCGGGCGGCGGTGGTCAGGCCTTCGTGGATGTAGGTGCCGAGCATCGCGGCCGGGCTGACGACGTGGTCGGTCGGCTCCCAGCCGTGGTGGATGTACGCTGCGCGACGCTCGCATACGAGGTCGGACGCGCCGAGCTGGCGCTGCCGGGAACGCGGTCGGGCCTGGTCGACGGCGTCGGCCGCGACCCAGATGGACGGCGACTCCGGTAGCTCGAGGACGGGGGTGGACATGGGTGTACTGCTCCAAGAGGTCGTGACGGCACGGAGGCCCGCGAGGGCCAGGGCCGCCCGCATGCGGGCAGGCCGAGGGGCCAGCGCGGCTGCGGTGTACGGCATGCCGGCCGGGGTACGGTGCGCGTGGTGAGGGCGGGGCCGGGCTCCTGGCGAGGAAGCCCGGCCCCGTCGGTCAGGCCGCGGCTGGGGTCTCGCCAGCGATTTCGGCGTCGGCCTCGGCCTGCTGCGCCTCGGCGGCGGCACGCAGGCGGGCGGCGTCGCTCTCCGGGACGTCGTCGATGCCACCCTTCGGGGCGGCGAGCTCGGCGGCACGTGCCTTGACCGCCCCTCGGACGGTGTGCCACTCCATCTCGGACAGACCGGTCTTCGACCCGGCATCCAGCTCGTCCCACAGCTTCAGGCAGGCTTCGCGGTCGGCGGCGGCGGAGATGCGCTCCATCCACGGCCCGGTGCGGTCGCCAACGAGTACGGGCATCTGTCGGGGCTGGCTGGCGGTTGAGCAGCCGAGCAGGTCGAACACCAGCCGCTCGATGGTGAAGTCGGGCAGCTGCATGGGCTTGCCGCTCTCGACGCGGAACTTGAGGGTGCGAGCCTTGACGAGCTCAGGGGTCTGGTCGCGCCGCATCCGCACCCACGTAGTGACGTCGAAGCCGAGGTCCTTCTGCGCACCGACCTTCCACTCGCGCACGGGGCGGCGCCGGTCGTCCAGCAAGGGCTGGCCGTCCTCGTTCGTCGCCGAGATCTCCTTGCCTCTGGCGAGCATGATCGCTATTCCGGGGAACGTCTGCATGGCGCGGACGACCCTCTCCCAGCGGTTGACGGAGTCGTTCCACAGGTTGCGGGTGACGTCGATGTTCGCGTCGGGGTCGTCACGCAGCTTGTCCCGGTTGCGCTTGGAGCGGCGAGCCCGGGCGTGGGCCCAGTCGGACAGCATCCGCCACAGGGCGGTGCCGGAGTCGACGATGAGGACGACCGGGGGCTCGCCGGCTGCGGCGGCCCGACGGGCTTCCTCCTTGACGGCCTCGACCTGCTCGGCGATGTCCACATAGGTGCCGTCATGGTCGATCACCTCGAACCTGGCGCCCGGGATCGCCCCGTATTCGTCGGCGGATCCCTCGGACAGGTCGAGGACGTAGCACCTGCCGACACGTTCGGACTTCGTGAACTCGACGGCCGTGTAGGACTTTCCGGCGCCTTCCTCGCCTTCCAGCAAGATGAAGGGGAAGGGGATTACGCAGGTGGGCTTTCGGGACTTGATCTTCGGTGGCACGGGTGGTTCTCCAAGAGGTCATGACAGTGCGGTGCTTCAGTCCGTACGCAGGGCACGGACTTCGATGCGCGGTGCCCACTCGGGGTGAAGCTCGATGAGAAGGCGGGCGTAGCGCGACCTGAAGTCGTTGTTCAGTCGGAAGTCGCCGGAGCCGAGGGTGGCGCGGCCGTAGGAGTAGCGGACGAGTTCGAAGAGCATGCCGAGACTGATCGTGGCGAAGCGCGCGTCGATGCACTCCGCGGTGATCCGCTCCAGCTCGACGAGGACCCACGGGTTGGCCCCGTGGAACTGCTCGAATCGTTCCTGGATCGTCCCCGCGCGGGGCGTCCCGGCTGTGGGTACGACAATGCGGCGGACGGTTTCCAGGCCAGGAAGGTGGTCCTGAGTGACAGCGGACACGGCGCTCTCTCCCCTCAACTTGATGGGGATATTAAGCAAGAGCACCCATACAAGTCGAATCCCCGGCCACCCCTCTCCACAGAGGGGGCGACCGGGCGCCTTCTACTGCGGCGCCACACGACGGCGAGCACATACCCACGAGTGAGCCCCATTCACAGGGGGTGAGCCCTTCACTCACCCTCTTGTTTAAATTTTATACTCACTCGTGAGGGGGGTCAACTGGGTTCACCCCTACTTCGCGGCCCCCCTCCTCAGGATCTCCGATCCGGGGCCGTCATACCGTCCGCTCTGGAGCGCCTCCACGACCTCCCGATTGATCACGGGCGTCCGGCTCTTGAGCTTGGAGAAACGGGTCGTGGTCTCCAGCGTGTCGAGGGCACTGCTCAGCAGCCACAGTGGCGAACCCGACAGGCGCCAGTCCGGCGCCGGGAAACGGTCGTCCCTGATCGCGGCTTCCAGCCGAGGCAGGAAGCTGCTGGGATCCTCATCGATCATGGCGACGATCTCGTGCTGGCCGACAATCGGCGGCAGGTCGCCGCGGTGCACCGTCAGCGCGGACACGAGACCACGTCCAGGGGACTGCTCCTCCACCAGCTGCTCAACGACCGCCATGTTCGGCTCCTTCGGGCGCTTGAACCGCTCGCCCTGGGCAACCGCGAAGCCCAACGTCCAGTAGGCCCGGCCGCTGATGATCACTGCCTCGCTGTAGTCCAGCTGGTTGCGCTGAATCCACTGCGCAACGTTGCGGGCTGTCCCGCCGTAGATCGCGCTGAACTCCTGCTGGCCGACGAGCACCGGCTTCTTGTCACTCACTTCGCCACTCCCTGCCGACATGAAAAGTGAGTATTCAGCCTATGCCCAGGCTGTGAAAGATCCGCTATCGAGGCCCGGTGCTAGAGTGGAGAATCCAAGAGGTCGGGCCCCCATTCCATTCGGAACGGGGGCCCAACTCGTTCTTCGGCGGCGCCTTCCGGAAGCTCCAGCTGGCCGGTCCGGCGACACCGCCGGCGCGCGCCGGGTGCGCGGCAGCAGGCGCCGCACCGTCACCCCTACTGCGGCACCGCGGTCTTCCCCTCCGGATAGGCCGGGGGCTTGGCGTAGCCGAGCAGCCAGCCCCACCGGGGCGACAGGTAGTGCTCCGCCGCCCGGAACACCGCGTAGTAGACGAAGGACACCAGCGGCACGAGGACGCCGGCGAGCGCGGTGGCATCGAGGTCGAGACCGTATCGGGCGGCGGCGGCCACCAGCCAGCCCACCAGGGCGGGCACGCCGGTGCGCAGCAGGGACAGGTACAGGTTCACCGGGCTCCTCTCGGGTGCGGGGGTGTCGGTCAGGACCACAGTCGACTCCAGGTGGACGGGCCGGGCAGGCCGTCCGCGTCGCCGCCGGACCAGCCCTGCGCACGCTGGAACGCGGCCACGTTCGCCCGGTCGGCCTCCCCCCAGGAACGCGACGGGCCGACCTTGTAGGCGCCGCCGAAGCCCCTGCGCACGAGCTGCTGCCCGAGGGCGAGGATCGAGTCGTTCACCTTGCCGGGCCCGAAGGCGTCCCGGCCCGGGAACGGCGGCGGGCCGGACGGCTGCGGGGCGGGCCCGTTGCCGAGACGGGCGGCAACGCGGGCGCGGAAGTCGCCCATGTCGATGCCGCGCGGGTCCGGCTTGCCCGGCTGCCACTCCTTGTGGCCGATGACGGACCGCTCGGACCAGCCGTGCGCCCGGCACACCGCGGCGGCGGCCCGCACCATCGCCTCGACCTGCCCGCCCGGCCAGCCCTCGGCCCCCGTCCCGCTGTTGACGCACTCGAAGCCATAGAAGCGCGAGTTGCCGTCGGTGTTGGCCTGGTCGGCCGGAGGCAGGGCCCGCTCGGCGATGACGGCCTGCAGAACGTCCCCGTCGCCCGCGCCGGCGTGGTTGGTCCGGCCGTAGCCGACCAGGTGCACGCCGCCGTCGCGGTCGATGACGCCGTGGCACAGCGGGCCCGGCAGGCCGTCGTAGCCGTCGCGGCAGATCTGCACGGAGCTGTCGGTGCCGGAGGTGGCGGTGTGGTGGATCACGATGCCGTGCACCGGACCCCACGCGCCCTTGTGGTTGCGGTTGTGTGCGCGCCAGTCACCGACTTCGGTGACGGAAAGCCCCTCGCCGCGAAGGGCGTTGAGGAAGGCGTCGGCGCTCAGAGGCGTTGCCAAGATGGTTCGCGTTTCTCCCCCGCGCACCAGGTGGTGGTGTAGCTCGGCGCCAGCTGCCTACGCGCGTGCGCCCTTGGAGAGCAGCCACAGCTGCACGGCCGCGACGACAAGCGGTGCGAAGAACGCGCCGATCAGCCACCGCCGGTTGGCGACCGCCGCCGCCTCGGCCGCTTCCCGGGCGCGTGCTTCCGCCGCGAGATCTCGTTCGATGACGACGAGCCGTTGGTCGACCAGCCGCTGATCGGCGACGTACACGTCCTTCGTCACGGCCTGCTCTATCCGGCCCGCGAGAACCTGAAGGTCGGTCCTCAGATTCTCACGGAGCCCGGCGATGCCGTCCCGCTGGTCCGCGCGGAGCTGGAGCAGAGCGCGCTGAAGTTCCCCCAGCGTGGGTTCTGCGGTCGGCGGAACGCTCAACAACAACTCCGAACAGGCGTTCCCCGCACCGGAAACCATCGTACGGCCTGCCGGGCAAGAGCCGGAATCCCGACAGTAACCTGACCGCCACCACCTCTTTGCGTGAAAACCCGAGCTCGGTGCCGCACCGGCGGCGTCATCGTCATTCCGCAGCGGCCGGCGGCGCTGGTGGCAGCGTAGGGGCGCCTGGCATATATATGGTCGCCAAGGTTCCACTGACACCGTCCAGTTCAGGGTTGACAGTTGCCAGGGTTACCTCCCCGCCGGACATGCGGACCGCCTGCGCGACGATTGCCAGGCCGAGGCCGGATCCGGGCATTTGCCGGGCCGAGGGTGAACGCCAGAAGCGATCAAAGACGTGCGGCAACTCCTCTGCGGCGATTCCGGGACCTTGATCACGCACACTGAGGACGCCGGAGTCGAGTTTGATATCGATTCGCCCATTTGGCGGGCTGAATTTAACTGCATTATCGAGAATATTGATTATGGCGCGCTCCACCCCGCGCGGGTCCGCCCTGGAATACCAATTATTCAGATCGATGCTAAATTCGAGCCCGGGACCACGCAGCCTAGCTCGGTCCACGGCGCGCTCGGCGATTTCGTGCAGCGCAACGATGGGAAGCGATCTTGAGTCCCGCACCTCATCCGGGCGCGAGAGTTCCAACAAGTCCCCGATAAGGGCAGAAAGCTCGGCCATCTGCGCTTTCATGCTGCCAAGCACCTTCTTCCGGGTCACCTCCGGCAAGGGGCGGCCGACTTCCTCACTCCGGATCAGTAGATCAACATTGGTGCGTACAGACGTCAACGGAGTACGTAGTTCATGGCCTGCATCGGCAATAAGTCGAGACTGGCTTTCGCGGGAGCTCGCCAGAGCGGTACTCATAGCGTTGAACGCCTCACTGAACCTTGAGATTTCGTCGTTTCCGGATACCTCGATGGTCATGCCCGGCTCTTGAGTCCGGGCGATGTGTTGAGCCGCCCGGGTGAGGTGATCGACTGGACGAATAGCCGTACGGGCGATCCAGAGAGCACCTGCAGTTGAAGCCGCTATGACGACCGCGGCTACGCCGACCATGATTAACGCCAGTTCGGCCAGTGCATCCCGCACGGGTTCCAGCGGCTGGGAGAACGCCACGGCCGCCGTGGTGCTCTCTCCGTCGAACAATACTGGCCCGAAGCTGACGACATATACGCGCACCGGCGTACCATCGATAGTCCGGCCGTCCCTGAACAGGATTGCGGCGTGGGGCCCACTCGCCGCACTTCTCGCGATCGGAAGGTCGTCCGGAACCACCGCTACGGCCCGGGGATCATTTGAGGGGCAGGACGAACCGTCGGCGACGACGACCGTGGGGACAGTGCCCCTGGGCATCCAGGATTGCCCAGCAACACCGCGGCACCAGTCATTCATAGCCTTGATCTGCGTAGCGGCGGGTGGTCGCTTGGTGGACGGCCACGACTGCGCCAACGTCTGATCGACCTGGTTGACCATCTCATTGCGCGCGATGAACCACCCGGCCACCGCACAAGCCAGTACTGCTAGCGAGACTGCTGTTGCCGTGAATAAAGCCAGCCGACTGCGTAACGTCATTCGACTTCGCGATCGGCCGACTCCTCGCCCTACCGAACGCGACATACCGTCTTCGCCCGCAGTGATCACGGCTCTTGCCCCCCAGTTCCATAGGTCTCGCTGCCACCTCACGGCGAGGCTCGGCCGACCCCTCCATCGGGTACCAACGTTCCCCACGACGAAGTGCTGCGGGGCCGAAGACCCCGGCGACACGACGGCCAAGAGCCACGATCCGCTGGAATCATGAGACTCCGATGAGAGCGGGCTGAAGCAGTGGACAATGCGGCCTACACTCCTCGCCGCAGAGTAACGCTCCCACCGCTGGCGGAGCGGCCGCCTACCGCTGCTGGGGGCATCTGCGAGCCACCACTCCATGGTCAGTTCGATCGCTAGCGGCCAGCACAGAGGGGAGTCTGTCCCCGCCGGCAGGCTCCTGCCGCCGCTCCTGGGCATCTCAATGCCGCGGTACGCCCCGATGATGGGGCCCCGGCAAGTACGCCACCCTGCCGCAACCCGGCATGGGGCTCGACACCGTGACCTCCAGGCGAGTCCTGCCCGTTCTGCGCACTTCCTCGACGGCTACAACCCACCAGCGCACCAGCAGCGCGGCCAGCCCTGCGATGTTCGAACGCGCGGTGGAAGATCCTGCGCGGCTGCCGACTCAGAGGCGACGGCGTCCACCACGCCATGCTCGGCATCGCCGGACTCCACGACCTCCACCAGGTCGCATAGCCGAGCCCGACAAGAGGTCATCCGATCCATCCCGAGCCATTCAAAATTCAATTACGGGACAGCCCTTAGCGTTGAGCTTTAGACACGATAGCAAGAATTGGCCAACCAGGAGGTGCCGAAGGTCACGTTTGAATTAATTGTCGCGCCAGTCGTCCCGATATGGGATCACGACTCACTGCACATACGGGGCAATATCGACAAAATAGACAATAGGCAGTCCCCCCGAAATGCTGAGATGGTGGTCCGCATACGCCCTTGACCAGAGGGCGAAACCACACAAAGTTTGGGAGCCCAAATGAACAAGGTTCGCTCGTTAGTGGCAGCTGCTGCCGTTGCTGCACCACTCGTCCTGGGGACCGTCATGGCAACGCCCGCTTCTGCGGCAATTACGCCCGCGAACTGTAAGGGTTGGCATGACGACGTCACCATCGGCGTCGCTTGCGTGAACATCCCGAACTACACGGAGTTCCGAGAGGTTGCCGTCTGCAAGAACAACGTATCGGTCGTCGGCGAGTGGGTCCGAATGGGACAGGGTTGGTCCTACGCTTACTGCAGTAGCGTGGGCTCTAGCCTCTCAAGCTTCGTCTGGGTCGACTTTCGGTAAGTTCACCCTCAAGGTCTAGGCCTGATGGCATGGAGGAGGAGGGCTTACCCCCTCCGCTTGTGGCTTGCCATCCAATCCGGGCGTGGGCTTTTCCTGCTCCAGATTGGGTGAATTGCCCTCCCGAAAAGGGGGCGCTTCTGGGCCTATTGCCGGCAGCTGGCTGGGGAACCGATTGAGGCTTCAAGTAGCCGGTTCAGAGAGGTTCTTCCCGTTAACTCGGTCAGCGTCCAGGAAGTCGGCACCTAGACTGCCTCGGGCGCGGGTACGGTGCCATGATCCGATGGCACCGTACCCGCGTTTTCTTTTGAAGGGCCGTTATGTTTCGCAGACATCTCGTATGAACCGTCCCGTCGAACCCGCCTGGTAACGATCCCCTGAGTTCCGTCGACCCAAGCATTAGTCGATGCTGGACCACTCGACGCCGCTGAAGGAGATCCAGCCGCCGAAGCTGCCGGTCTGATTCCAGACCTCCAGGTTACCGTTCGGCTGGAGGAATAGCGTCGCGGTCGAGGGGTTCGAGGCGGCCAGCGTGAAGACTTCGCCGATCTTGGGGCGCAGTGCGGGGTCGTCGATGACGGCGACGACCCCTCCGCCGAAACCTGCCGGTACGGCCGCGATTCCGCGCAGCATCACTGTACCGTCGGGCCTCTTCTTGAGCCCGACCGGGCGCCAGCCGGCGAGCGAGGTGCAGCCGTTCTGGAACGTCGGTGTCGTCCACACCGCCGACTCCACCCTGACCACGCCGCTGGTGACGACGACGTCCCCGCCCTGGACGCGGACTCCGGTGCTGCTCTGCAGCAGCATCCCGCCCGCCAGCGCCCTGACGGTCAGGCCGGTCTTGTCGAGGTAGGTGGCGGCGACCTGGTCGACGAGCTGCACGATGTGCTGGGAGCAGCTGAGCAGCTGGATCGCCGACTTGGCGTTGTCCTGGCGCCGGGCGGTGGCGATGACCGTCGCCTCGACGGAACCCGACGTCGTTCCGGCAGTGGTGGTGACGGAAGCGCCGCCGGACTGCCAGCCGCCGACGGCTTCCAGCGTGGCACGGCCCTGGGGCGCGTATCCGGCGTCCGGGCCGCCCGCGGACAGCACGAGGCGGCTGGTGTGGGCCCCGTCTGGTGTCACCTGCGGGCTGGACAGGGTGCTGCTCGGCGCGCTTCCGTCGGGGGTGTCCTGGACGTTGGCGGTCAGCCGGGCCGGCGCCCGCTCGGCGGAGGCACCCGAGTAGAGAAGGGTGGACGGGGCGGAGGTGCCGTTCACCGGGTCGGTCGGGATCAGTACGACCCGTCGGCCGGTCGTGCCGGTCTGCAGGGTGCCGCCGGTGACGGTGCCGCCGGTGATGGTGACGCCCTTGATGGTCCGGCCGTCGATGGCGTCGGCGGACAGCGCGGCGGCGGTGATCGCCCCTGCGGCGAGCTTGTCGGCCGTGATCGAGTTGGCGGCGAGCTTGTCGGCCGTGACCGACATGGCCTTGAGCTCCCTGCCGGTCACCGAGTCCGCGGCGAGCTTCCCCGCCACCACGGAGTCGGCGGCGAGCTTCGCCGCGGTTACTGAGTTGGAGGCGATCTTCGAGGCGGTGACCGCGCTGGCGGCGAGCTGCCCGGCCGTGACGGCGCCGGCGGCGAGGTTTGCGGTCGTCACGGCCCCTGCGGCGAGTTCACCGGTGCTGATCGCTGCGGCGGCGATCTCCCGTGCGGTGATGGCGTCTGCGGCGATCGTGCCCGGGGTGACCGCGTCGGCGGCGAGCTTCCCCGCGACGACGGCCGCTTCGCCGAGCTTCGCCGCGGTCACGGCGGCGTCGGTGAGGGCCTTCTCGTCGATCGCCCCGGCGGCGACCTTCGCGGCGGTCACGGCGTCGTCGGCGAGCTGGAGTTCACCCACGATGCCGGCCAGGACTTCCTGGGCGACGACCGGGGCGGGCCCGGCGGTCGCGGTGCCGGACGGCGTCGATGCCTTGCCGGAGGTGGTGCGCGCCACCAGGGCGACCCACACCGGCACGGTGGTGGGCACGGTGACGGTGCCGCCCTGCGGGGTGGCGATGGTGGTGACGAGGGTGGCGGGCGACGGCACGAACAGCGCGGTGGTTGAGGCGTGGACCTCGACGTGGGCCAGGTCCAGGGGGCTGACCGCCCCGTCGGCGAAGCCTCCGTTCCAGGTGACGCGGACGCCGCCGAGGGCCGCGGCCGCGGTCGGCGCGCGCGGCACGGGAGGGACGGGCCCGTTGACCGCGGTGATGCCCGCGGTGCCGTCGGGTTGCTGGCCGATGATGGCGCGGAGCCGGCCGCCGGACGTGACGGTGAGGGCGCCGTCGTCGATGCTGCTGTGGGCGAGCCGGGAGGAGCGGGACAGTTCGAGCAGGGCCGTCTCCAGCGTCGCGATGCGCGTCGCGAGGGCGTCCAGGGCGGTGGGCACGGTTCAGGCTCCGGTCGTGTAGGCGCGGTCGAGGCGCAGCGTGGCGGTTTCGGGCTGGTCGCCTTCGGCAGGGCGCAGTGTCCAGCCGGTGATGCGGCACCAGGCGGTGAAGTCGGCCCACTGGTCGTGGAGGGTGACCTGCACGTCGTCGCCGATCCGCCAGGAGCCGATCGGCGCGGCGGGGTGGTCGACGACGGTGATCTCCTCGACGGTGGCGAGCTGCTGGCGGCGGGCTCGTTCGGCGCGGGCGATCTGCGCGAGAGCGGCGGGGTCGGTGACCGAGGGCCGGTCGAGGACGTGTTCGAGACGCAGTCGACCGTCGCGGACCGCGTCCACCGCCCGGACCTTCGCCGAGCCGTCGCCGGCGCCCAGGGCGATGACGACCTGCGCGTAGTCGTCGGCGCTGCTGGTGATCGGCTCGGGCTCGATGACGTTGACGCCGGAAGCGAAGTGCAGGTCGGTGCGGCGCGTGCCCAGGCGGGGCCAGGCGACAAGGATGCGCCGTCCGGGCCGTTCCCCTTCCCAGGCGACGGTCTCCGTCCACTCCGGGCCGCCGTCGAGGGCAGTGGCGTCCCGGATCACCCCGGACAGGGCCGGGGCTTCCCACTCCTTGGTGGTGTAGGGGTGTTCGGCGTCGCCCAGGCGGGCGGGGCAGCCGCCGGGCGGGAGGTCGACGCGCACGCCCAGGTCGCCGTCGGGCTGCTCCTGGAGGTAGGCCCAGGTGTCGGCGATGACCTGGCACGGGTCGGCGCCGGTGTAGGGGCCGCGGCCACCGAGGTTGCCGTGCAGGTCGTGCCGCCGGGTCGGGTAGGCACCGAACCCGGCGGCCTCCAGCTGGAGGGCAGGGCCCTCGGGCTTCGCCGACCAGATCTGGCCGCCCCATACGAGTTGCTGGTCGCGCACCGCCCACGCCAGCACGGTGCCGGCCTCCGCCTGCGCGGGTGCCAGGTGCGCGAACCGGGGGTCGAGGGTGGCGCGCAACTGGCCGGGCCCGTTGCGTTCGTAGCCGAACGCGACGCCGGACAGCGGCAGGTCCCACGCGAGGACCTCGCCCGTGAGGGCGTGGGTCGTGAAGTACCGGTACACGGCTCCGGGCATCAGTAGGTGCTCTCCACGAAGTCGACGGCGGCGTGCATCACTGTCGTCCCTGTGAGGGCCACGTTGCCGCTCGTGTCGAGCCGGATGGCCTGGACGGCGAGGGACTGCGTGGTGCCGCGCTGGTCTTCCCGGAACCGGTAGCGGTCCACGATGGTGATGGACTCCCGCGACACCACCGTCAGGGCGTCGGTGTCGAGATAGGAATCCGAACCCGGGCCGCCGCCGAGCACGTTCCGGAAGCCGACATTCACCGATCCTGCTACGCGCAGGCCGTGGAGGCTGGTGGTGACAGATGCTTCCGTGGCCCAGGACGGGATGTCGATGTCGACCTTCGCACCGGCGGACGCCGGCCAGTCCTGCCAGGTCGCCATCCCGGGGACCGAGGAGTCGTCGAACCCGAGGACGGTGCGGACCTGGTGCTGCTGGCGGGGGTTGGCGATCCGGCGCAGGTCGGTGATCATCGCGTCGGTGATCGTCTGGCAGTTCGGCGGCTGGGTGATCCTGGCCAGCGGAATCGCGGTCATGCCGGGCGGCGGCGCGTCGGTGTTCTTCGAGACGCCGGGGATGACGTGGAAGTAGCCGACCTCGTCCTTCGCGGGGTCCCGCGAGCCCTCGTACTCGGGGTCTTCGACTCGCAGGCACAGAAGGTCGGTTCGGCCGGTGGCGCCGGTCGGGGCGATCGGCACGAGGTGGTCGCCGGTGTTGGCCTGCGTGTAGGAGCCCTGGCCCCAGGTCGCGCCCGCGATGATCGCGGAGCCGTTGCCGACGCGCACGCCGGGCCCGGGGGTGGTGGTGGAGCGGACCTTGAGGTCGCCGCCCAGGGTGATGCCCTGGGAGCCGTTGGACAGGTCCTTCACCATCATGCGAAGTGCGCGTGCCGGGTGGGTGCCGCCCGTGATCATCAGGGGCGGCTGGATGAGCGTCATTGCGTGGTCTGCTTCCGTGCGAGGGGTTACAGGGAGGAGGAGGCGTCGCGCCAGGTGAGGGCGAGGCGGGATGTGCCGGTGGCGTCCTGAGCGGTCCAGCGGACCTCGGAGCGGCCCGGGCCGATAGCGAAGGCGTCGAGGCGGCTCGCTCGGGTGAGGGCACCGGCGGCGGACCCGAGACCGTTGCGGATCACGGTGCGGGTGCCGGGCCGAGTTTCGATGTCGATCGTCTCGCCGTCACCAAGGACGACGGCCAACTCCAAGGTGGCGTCCGTCCCTTCGATCCACACCTTCGGGTTGACGACGGGGCCGGTGATGCGGACCGAAGGCCATGTGGGCCGGTTGCCGGTGTTGACGGCCCAGCCGGGCCGGGCCTTCGGGTCGGCGGTGCCGGTGGTCATCGGCGCGCGCAGGGGCGCGGTGAAGCCCTGGCCGCGCCGGGCGGAGACGTCCAGGCCCAGGTTGAGGCCGGTCGTGCTGTCCGCGTACCAGGCCGGGTCGAGCGCCACGAAGGTGATGTGCACGGGGATCCAGCCGAACGGCGCGCCCGCGAGACTGACGGCTTCGACGCCGGCCAGGCGCCCGTACTGGCGGCGTACCGGCTGGCCGGGCCTGCGGATGCGCAGCACGTCGAAGGCGCCCGGGGTGAGGCGCACCTTCGTGTCGGCGGCCCGCTCCAGTTCGGCGAGCCGGTCGAGCGCCGCGCCGGGGTTGCCCGGGGTGCGGATGCCCGCGGTGATGCGCAGGGTGCGCGGAGCGTAGGTGTCCCGGCCCGGGTAGTTGCCGTCTTCGCCGGCGATGGGCCGGTCCCCGGTGCGCCGTTCCGGGGTGCCGATGCCGTCGATGTCCTCGATGAGCACGGCGGTGCCGTGGCCGATGAGGACGCCTCCGACGTCGATCTGCCAGTCGGCCAGCTGGGTGGTGTCGGTGGCCATCAGGCGCGACCTCCCCGCTGGAGGTGGCGTACTCGGCGCATCACCGCGTCGGCGACCTGTTCGCCGCTGACGTTGGCGCCGGTGACGCTGATCGTCATCGAGCCGACCAGCGGCGCCGGGGCGTTGTCCCGCACGAGGACGGCCGTCGCGGCGGCCGGGCGGGCGGGGACGAGCTTCGTCGCGGCGGGCCGGGACGTACGCGCGGTGTGGGCGGTGGCGATGCCGCCGTCGGCGAAGTGCCGTTGCTGCTCGCCGTACAGGACGGTGCCGCCGAATCGGCGGGCGGTCTCCTCCAGGATCGCCTTGGAGCGGGCACGCTTCGCCGGCGCGAGGGGGATGTAGCTCTCCCCCAAAGTCTCCGGCTCCGCCATCACCCGCCAGGTGCCGGCGGGGACGATCTCCGCGACGTGGTTCTCCGGGCCGCGCGGAGCCCGAAGCCGTCCGTCGCGGATGCCGCCGTTGGCGTAGAACTCGACGATGCCGCCGTCCGCCTGGACCGCGGCGAACGGCGAGTCCCACGCGCCGCCGTTGAAGTTCGCCGCGCCCTTGGGCGAGAGGATCACCGGGATGTCGATCCTCGACGGGGCGTTGACGTTGACGCTGATGGTCTTCGAGCCGGGGATGGACTTCACCGAAGCGCCGATGGAGTTCAGCTGCGCCTCGACGGCCGCCATGTCGCCGGACAGCAGCGCGGAGGTGAGGGCCTGCGCGGCCGCGGCGCCCTTCTGCTGGGACACCTGTGCGATCAGTGTCAGCATCGACGACCATTCGGCGTTCGCCGCACCGCCCGCGGTTTTGAACGCCCCGATCACGGCGGACAGGTCGGGGGCGTCGATCGGCTGCTTCGCGCCCCAGATCGTTTTGATCATGTCCATCGCCGCGTTGATGTCGCCGGCGAGCAGCGCCTGAGCGAACGCCTTCGCGCTGTCGAGGCCCTTGAGGCCGGCGATCTGGGTGACCAGGTCGAGGCCGGTGGACAGCTCGGTGCGGGAGGCTTCCGCGCCGGCCCGCGCGGCGTTCGTCATGTCGGTGACGGCCATCTGCTGCATCAGCCGCCCGAACGCGGCCACGTCGTCGGTCTCCGCCGCTGACGCCCACGCACGCGCGGTGTCCTTGCCGTACTTCTCTGCGATCAGCGGGACCTGTTCCAGGCCCGCCCGGTAGGCGTTGGTGGAGCGGGCGGTGCCCTCGGTGACGATCGACTCCAGCTCGTCGGCGACCTGCGTCTGGCCGGACTTGAGCTTTCCGACGAGCTCGGCGAGCATCCCGGCGCTGGACACGCCGAGCTTGCTGAAGTGGTCGGCCAGGTCAAGGCGGCCCTGGACGGCGAGCTCCGACAGGTTGGCCTGGAAGTCGCGCTGCGCTTGGAGCTGGCGGCGCATCTCCCCCATGTAGTCGTCGAGGCCCGCCCGGGTGGCCTGGGTCAGTTCGGTGAGCTGCTGGGCGGCGCCGCTCTTCCCTGCCTTGAGGTTGGCGACGAGTTCGTGCGCCATGCCGGCGCTGGCGTCGCCCAGCTTCGCGAAGTGGTCGGCGAGCGGTCCGTAGCCGCGCGCGGTCAGCTCCTCAAGGTCTTGCTGGAAACCCTTCTGGGCATGGGACTGCTCGGTGAGGGCCTTGATGTAGCCGGACACCGATGTCTTGGCGAGGTCGAGCTGCACCGCGCCGGCGCGGCTGGACGATGCGACGCGGTCCTGTGCGGCCTTGAAGGCGTCCGCCGGTTCGACGATCGAGGCCATGGCCTTGGCCATGTTCTTCATCTCGTCGGTCCATTTGGGCGTGCCGTTCTTGTCGGTCGGCAGCGCCATGGACGGCGACCACACGTCGAGGTTGGCCTGCACCGAGGCCTTGACCTTGGCGTTGACGAGGTCCATGGCGGTGGCCTGCTCGGCGTCGGCCTTGATCGCGTCGGACCAGGACTGGCGCCGGTCCGCGAGGATCTTCTTCGCCTTGTCGAAGCTGGCGTCGTACCCGCCCAGGTCGGGGTTCCACGACTTCGCCTTGCCCAGGTCCAGCTTGTCGTTGAGCTGGGCGAGCCGCTCGCCGCCGTTCATGAGGCCGTCGATGACCTCGGTCATCTCCAGCCCCGCGGCCTTCAGCTTCTTCATGTCGTCGCTGTTGGCGAGGGATTGGGCGAGGGCGCGCATGCCCGCGCCGACGTCGTGCTGCTCCCGCTCGGCGCGCAGCGCCTGGGTGAGGTCGTCGGTGACCGCCTTCGCCTTCTGCTTCGACGACGAGTAGGCGGCGTAGCCGAGGACTCCCAGGGCGAGGACACCGGTGAGGCCGGTGACGGCCAGGCTGGTGCCGCGCAGGATCGCGGGCAGCATGGAGCCACCGGCCTGCGCCTCGGTGACGGCGGTGCGGAACGCGGTCAGCTGGGTGGAGAGTTGGGCGACACCGGCGCGGGTGACCAGGGCGACGGCGCCGAGCGCGACGAGGACGCCGATCGTCTCCTTCACACCGGGCGGCAAGGAGTTGAAGGCGTTGGCGACGATCGACGCGTCCTCGGCGAGTTCCTGGAGGACGGGCAGCAGGACGCGGGCGATGTCCATGCCCAGCGCGGCAGCCCTGTTCTTGAACATGTCCCACTGACCGGCGGTGGTGTCCATCTGGAGCGCGTACGCGCGCTGGGTGGCGTCCGCCCTGTTCACCGCGATGGCGATGCCCTCGTAGGTGTCCGCGTAGTTCTTGCCGTCGGCGGCCGCCAGCGCCAGCACGGCCCGGACAGCCCTGATGTCCTTGAACAGGTTGACCGACGCTTCGGCCTGGCCGCCCGTCGCCGCGTTGACCTTGTTCATGACGACGTACAGGCCGTCCTGCTGGATGGCGCTGGCCGCGGACTCGTAGCCGAGGCTCTTGAAGAGCGCGCCGAGCTCCTTCGTCGGCTTCATGAGCCGGGTCATGAGCATGTTGAGGCTGGTCGCGGACTCGGCCGCGGGGATGCCCGCCAGGGTGATCGCCGCGAGGGCTGCGGACACGTCCTCGAAGGAGACGCCGGCGGCGGCGGCCATCGGGACGACATCGCCGAGCTGCATGCTCAGCTCTTCGAACGAAATGACACCCTTATTGACGGTTTGGAACATAATGTCCATGACGTCGGCGGCCTTCGACGCGGGCATGCCGTAGGCCTTGAGGACTCCCAGCAGTCCGGTAGCGGCGGTCTCCGTGCTGGTCAGACCGGCGGAGGCCCCCATCGCCGACACCCGCAGGATGCCCATGGCCTCCGCGCCGTCGAAGCCCGTCGACACGATCTGATACAGTCCCTGCGCCAACTGGCTTGCCGTCTGCGGGAGTTCAGTCGACATGCGGACGATCTCGTCCGTGAACGCGCGGACGTTCCTACTGTCGATCTGCTCACTGATCGTGAGGACGTTGGCCATCTCCCGCTCAAGGCGGATCGCCCCGATCGCACCGGCCGCCAGCACCGCGCCGAGGGCGAGGGAGCCGGTGACCCACCCCGATATTCGGGACGCCGTGGCGGCCTGGGAGGCTGCGGCGGCCTCGGTCTGCGCGCGGCTGACCTCGGTGGCGGCGGTGGCGGCGCGCCGGGTGGCCTGCTCCTCGGCGGAGGCGAGCGTGGTGCGGGCCTGCGCGGCGGCAACTCCGGCCTGCGCCGCGGTGGCACTGCTCCGCTCAGCCAGCCCGGCCGCGCGGGCGGCGGCTTCCTGCGCGGCGGCGGCCCGCGCGGCCTGCACCGCCTGCGCTTCGGCCGCTCGGGTCGCGGACGCGGAGGCCGCTTCGGAAGTGCGCTGCGCCGCGACGGCGCCGGCGCCGGTGGTGGCCTGGGCCCGGGCGGCCATCGTCTGCGCTATCTCCTGGGCACGGGTCGCCCTGGTCGTCGCCTCGATCGCCGCCGCGTGTTCGGCCTCGGCGCGGGCGGCCGCCTGGGAGGCCACCACCTGGGCGCGGCCGGCGCGCTCGGCAGAGGCGGTTGCCGCCTGCTGCGCGGCGGCCGAGCGTTCCGTGGCCTCGCGGACGGCCGTCTGGGAGACGGCGGCCTGCTGGGCGGCGGCGACCTGGGCGCGGCCGAGCCGGGCGGCCGCCGCCTCCGCACGTTCCAGCTCGGCGCGGGTGGCGGCGAGTTGCCCGTCGAACTGCCGGAGCTGCTGCGCGCCGCCGCGCAGCCCGGCGGTCAACTGGCCGAGACCAGCCTGAAGTTGGACGTACAGGGTGTAGGCGCCGGACACCCGGCTGCTCCTAACTGGACTGCTTGATCAGCCCGATGCGCACCCCGCGCCCCTCAGCCCCTTCCGGAACCTGCTCCGACTCCATCTCGATCAGCTCACAGCCCGGGCAGCGACTGGTCTGCGCCACGTAGGCATGCCGGTCACCGCCCTGCTGCTCGTCCCACTCGGCGCTCCGCGTGCCGCACCCACCGCACACGTCCCGCTGCCACGCGGCCCACGCCAGCGCCTTCGCCCGGTCCAGCGCGCTCCACCGGCCGTCACCCGCTCCCATCAGCTGCGAGTGCGGGATCCGGTAGGCCTCGCACAGCTCCATCTCCGCACGAAGGCCCGGGTCGGCCTCTAGCCTTTTCCCAGGTCAACCCGGATCTGCTGGTTCACGGCGAGCGCCCCGGTGAAGAGGACCTTGGCGTCGGTGTCCGACCACTCGTCCAGCAGCACCTGGGCGTCCTCGACGGTCATCCCGTCGACTTCGGCACCGGTCTCGTCCCGCTCGACATGGGACGAGGCGATCAACGCGGCGGGGAACGTCTCGATGTTGTACTCCATGCCGCGGTCGGCCTGTTCCTCCGTCGGCGCGTGGGCCTTGAGCAGCGCCTCCCACGCCGGCCTCGGCAGCGCCCGAAAGGTCAAGTCGACGGTGGCGTCGGCCAGGGCCTGCTCGGCGGTCGCCAGGACCGAGCGAGCGATGACGACCTGCGGGTGCGCCTCCACGAAGGCGTCCACCTCGGCGTCGTCAACGCCCTGACCGGCCGCGGCGGTTCGGGCCGCCGCGCGGGCCTGCGCCAGCCGCATCTGCGCGTCCGTCACGGCGAGCTTCACCGCGTCGTCGTCGCAGACGGACACCGTGCGCTCCGGCAGTGCGCGGGACCTGAGCCGGGCCATCTTGGCCCGCCAGTGCGCGTCCCGGGCGACCGCCTGGACCGGCGGCTCCACCATGGTGGTCGTCATCGCCCGCCCCCTCAGCCCGCGGCGGCGGCCGGAACCGGCGCGTCGAGGGTCGGCAGGTCGCTGATGCTGAACGACACCTTGAACTTCGCCGGCTCCGCACCGGTGCTGTAGCTCGGCGCGCGGCTGCCCACCCGCACCGGGAAGATGTCGAGGCTCTTGGAGGCCGGGACGTCGCCCTTGCGGAGGATGCACACGTACCCGGTGACGTCCTTGGACAGCAGGGTCTCGACGACGTCTGCGGTCAGGTCCTCATAGAAGGTGAGGGACGAGTTGGCGGCCTTGTCCTCGCCCGGAATGCTGGTGGCGAACTTGGCGCCCAGGTCCGGGGTTTCGATCGGGGAGTTCTCCAGGCTCCAGCCTTCGATGTCGGAGATCTGCCGCGACAGGTCGGTGCCGGCGGTCAGCTCCTGCCGGGTCGGGATGTTCGTCGCCGCCTGGATCGTCTTGACGAAGTAGATCTTGGTGACGCCGCGGCGCATGTACCGCTGCTGCGTGGATGCCACGCTGGACTCGCATTTCCGGGGACGCGATCACCCGGGCGGTGCGCCGCCGGAGACCCATCCCCTCGTCGCACCACCCGACTTCGGGGCGGCGGAAGGGAGTCGGCCCGTACCGGTGGTCGGGCGTCCGTGCGGGGGTCTCCACGGTGAGATGCCGCCGAGGTCGGCGGCGGCGGGATCAGCTGTCAGGTGTCGTCACGTGCAGCAGGTACCGCGAGATGTAACTGTATACGCCGTTGGCGACGGACTGGCCGTCCTCCTTGTCGATCTCCCGTCCGACGACGGTGTGCCCGGCCGGAGAGATCGACGTCGCGAAGCCGCCCTTCGGCGACGTGCCGAGGACCGCGGCCCGGACCTTGTCGGCCATCCACTCGGCCTGCTCACCGGTACTCGCCACCGAGGTGACCTGGTACAGGAGCCGTCCGTCACCGGCCTGGTCTCCGAACGGCGGACCACTGGCGGTGCCGCCGAGCGGGTACAGCACCGTGTACGGGATCGCGTTCCCGCTGGGCTTGTCGGCCGTCGTCGGCGGCGCACCGTACCCGCAGCTGCGACCGGTCGCCGCGGCGATCGCGTCCCGCAGCGCCGTCGACACCACGCGTCCCTGAACCGGCATCTACTCGTCCTCCTCTTCGTCTTCTCCCGCGTCGTCACCCAGCCGGCACGCCGTGATCTGCCCGGCCAGGTCGAGGTCCGCGTAGCGCAGCATCCCGGCCCGGTCCCACACCGGCATGTCCACCGGCGAGGTCTCCAGGTACAGGCCCAGCTCCCCCGTCTCCTCCTCCACCACCTCCAGCACGAACACCGCCCTCGACAGCAGCCCGGCGCCGTGCGCCCGCAGCACCCCGGCCACCGCCTGGTGGATGTCGTCGGTCAGCTGCTGGTTCACCCGGCCACCGCCTCCGCGACCCGGGCCATCCCCGCCAGGAACAGCGGCTCGACCCGCTGCACGGCCGGGCCGACGTGCGGGAACGGCGGCTGGTGGTACACCCGGCCAAGGCTGTCAGCCCCGGAGAAGCCGTACTCCAGGCGCGCGGCCTGCGGGCGCGCCGTTCCGACGATCGCCTCCACCCCGGCAGGGGTGGCGTGGACCTCCGTCGTCCAGGAACGCCGATAGTCGCCGGTCTGAACTCCGGGGCCCGGGCGCCCGGATGCGCCGGCGCGGATCGCGGCTTCGAGGATCATCGCGTGGTGGCGTACCACCGCCGTCGCCGCGGGCACCGCGACGGCAGCCCTCGCCTCCAGCTGCGCGGCCAGCACGCCGGCGTTGCTGCTCACCTGGGCCATCAGCCGTCCACCGCCTCATGCTCGCCGGGCTGCCGCTCACCGAGCGCCCACTCGGTGAGCTGGGCGAGCAGCGCCCGGGTGAACTCGTGCGGGCCGCCGTCGAGGAGGTCGTGGCGGGCCAGTACGGCGCGCTCGGTCTCGGCCGGGTCCAGGGCGCGCAGGAACGCGGCGGCCGCGGGACCCGGGTCCGGGGCCTCACCGACGACGACGCGCGCGGTGCCCTCCCACTCGGGGGCGGAGGTCGGGCGCAGCAGCAGCTGGAGCTCCGGCAGCTGCCCGGCGGTGTGCCGCAGCTCGTAGGAGCGGACCTGGTCGGCGATGTCGCGGTCGTCGATCTCCAGGCGGGCGGTCGGGCCGGTCGCCTGGATGCGGACATGCCGCTGCTCAGGGGGGCGGTTGGTGGGGTTCATGGTCACGAGCCTAGGAGCTTCGACGGACACGGCAGTCGTTCCCGAGCGTGGCCCGGCGCGCACGCCCGGCCAACGCATGGCTCGCCATTGGCTGTTGAGCAACGCGTCGCCGGCGGAGCCCGGAGTCTCGCGGCATGCACAGTGCCTTTGAGGACCCTCCCGTGCTGGCCCGCGAGATGGTGGCAGAAGTCCCGGACAGGGCTCTGAGCGGCCGGTCTGCAGGTGACGACGCGGCTGAGGCCCCGGCCGGGGTCGCCCTGCACGATGACGATCGCGTTGTCGTCGAGTACTGGTGCGTACAGGTCGGCACACTGGCCGCACCGGGCACTCCCCTACCGGTGCTCGCCGTCGCGTACCTGGGCCGCGCCGCCCGCCGCCTCGGCGACGAGGTCCCTGGCCTGGCGAAGTCCCTGTCAGCGCGTGCTGCCGCCGACCCGGCGGACGTTGATGGGCGGGCCCTGGACGGCTACGACGCCATCCGAACGTACCTTCACCTCTGGCGAAGGCGCGAAGCAGCACTAGGGACCCTCCA
Organism: Kitasatospora sp. NPDC036755; assembly: GCF_040636595.1. NCBI lineage: Bacteria > Bacillati > Actinomycetota > Actinomycetes > Kitasatosporales > Streptomycetaceae > Kitasatospora > Kitasatospora sp. NPDC036755. The sequence goes on along the minus strand of NZ_JBEZUT010000001.1, from coordinate 59,149 downwards.
GATGCACCATCTGAGCAATGATGCATATAAGTTGCTGACCTCGCGTCGCGTCTATACGCATCATCTTGACCCTGCTTTGCGATGGACGGTCAGTCACATATATTGTCTGCGCCAGAGTTGAGTTCCGCGCCCCTGCCTTGCCCCATAACGTCCGCGCATTCGAGCGCGGCGGAAACACCCGGCGACACGAAGGTCGTCTCGCCATAGGCAGGAAGGGGTGGCACGATGCCCGACTCGGAGTTCCCGCAGGTCACCGATGATTCGGAGGCTCGCCGGGACATCGAGCGGGAGGATCGCCGTGCGGAGCGTCGCCACGAGAAGTACGTCGAAACGTTGAGGTTCGGGGCTGCGCTCGCGGCCCCTGCGCTCGGCCTGATTGCCGCGATCTACGCGGCCAGGCGGTAACGACGGGCGGCGTCCCCGTCAGGCTGGCACCTGGCGGGGGCGCCGCCAATCTCTGGCGGCACTGCGCCTGTACGGGCTCAGTTCCTCCCGGGCGTCGTCCGCTCCGCAGGTTGAGCGTTGTTGCGGACGGCGCCACATCTATTGTCGAACTTCTTTATCTCGCCTAGCTGAGAGCAAGTTCGAAACTTGAGTCAAACTTCCCAGTTCGAATAACATCTTCAACGAAGTCCGATAATCTCTCGCCCGGAACTTTTCTCGAATCGAAACAAATTTATTCGCTTCGGTAAATATCCTCGGGCTTGAGATTATTTGTTCCGTCTTAACTCAGACGCGCGACAACAACCAGGTTGACATACAACGCTATCACCCCGGTACCGGGGAGGTGGGACTTCATAGACCTGCCCACCGCCCCGCTCTTCGCCAAAACCGCAGGTAGACACCCCCTCCGGGCCTGCGTGCGAAGACACCTGCTGACACGTCAGCCCCAGGCCGGCTCATCCGGACGGAGCACCGGCTACGGCGCCACGACCTCGTCTAGGCGGGTGATCCGGGCGACCTCCACGGTGCTGGCCTCGCCCGGATCGAGGGCTTGCCAGGTCCGGCCGACGGTGCCGGCGGTCGGCGCCTTCGTGGTGGTAACGGTCACGAGGTCGCCACGCTGTGGGAGCGGTGCGGACAGCGGGGTGACGAGCCCGTACCAGGAGGCGTTGTCCTCCAGCCACCGGCCGCCGACGAGGTGCTCGACCGCGGCGAGGCCGTGCGCGGACAGCACCGCGCCGGCGCCTTCCCAGATTGTGGTCGTCGGGGTGGGCCCCACCAGCCCGGTGCGGACGTCCAGGACGGGGGTACCGGTCGGCCTGCTGATCCGGACGGTGTCGACCATCACGGTGGCCTCCATCGCCTGGCGGACGGCATCGAGGTCCACGGGGGTGCTCACGCCGCGCCTCCGGCCTTCTCGATGCGCATCCACGTCCGGCGGACCACGGTCAGGCCGCCGGACTCCCCCGGGTCCAAGACCTTGAACGTGCGGCCGACGGCGCCCGGGTCGGTGCTCTCCACGATGGTGACGGTGTTGCCCTCGGCGGCGACCGGCGCGGACAGCGGGCTGAACAGCAGGTACCGGCCGTCGCCGTCGTCCTTGTACGGCTGGCCTTCCAGGCGCAGCACGATCCCCGGCCCGCCGCTCGCCCGGTGCAAGCCGGGGCCCTCGTACTTCACGACGTCGGGGCCGGGCACGTACTGGCCGGTGTTCGGGTCGAAGATCTGCGGGCCGGACTCGCCGATCCGGATCTTCTCGGTCAGGAGCAGCCGCTCGACGAGGGCGGTGACGCCGCCGGATTCGGGCATGGCGGCGCCGGGGTCTGTGGTGGGGGTCATGATCCGAGCGTAGGGACCGCGGCGGACACTCCCCCTCCGGGCAGTTCGCGCTGGGACCGCCGTTAGCATCGGCGCCATGAGCAGCAGCGACCATCGCACGGCGCCCGGTATGTGGCCGGCGTGCGGCCACGAAGACCCGGCCAGCCCCCGCACCGGCCCGGGCGCCGGCCGCTGCGTACGGCTGCGCGGGCACCGCGAACGCGCCGACGGCACCGGCCCGCTCGTCCACCACGACGGCATCCGAACGTGGGAGCAGCATCCCGACCAGCCGTGGTGGGCTGAGCTCGGACTCGGCAACGACAGCTGACCCCGCCCTGGGTGATGGGTCAGGTGAGCGTGTAGGGCCTGGTGTACCCCATCCGCTCGCACGTCGCCGCCACCTTGTCGAGGTGAGCCACCGCGCCGGCGTGCCCGAAGGCGCCCAACAGCATGACCACGCTGCATATCGCGAGCGCGTGGATCCGATCCACCAGCCCCAGGTCGGTCATCGCCTCGGCGAAACCCACTTCGTTCGCGGCGATCCGGTGTACGGCCGTCATCGTCGCGAGTTCGGTCTCCAGTGGCGCCACAGCGGCCACCTTGTCGAGGTCGGACACCTTCATGAACGGCCCCAGGTCGCCGAGAAGGTCGTCGTAGGAGAAGGCCAACAGGGCGAGCACGCACTCCAACCGCTCGGTGTCCAGGCCTTCGAGGCACGCCGCGACCCGGACACGGTTCCCCGTCAGGTAGGCCCGCGCCAGATCGACCCCACGCCACTTCGCGTCCACCGTCCAGTCCTCTGTCACCCCTCCACTCTTACCGGACTCGCGGAGGTGGCGGGGCGTTTCAGGGCTGGTTCACCAGTTCGGGGGTGGCGGGTGCATCGCGCGTCCCCGAGCCGGCACGATGCCCGCCCGGTCGGCCTCGCTGACCCGTCACGCGACGCCGCGCGAGGCCCGTTTCGGACAGTTACCTATGGGGACAGTAAGCGGGCTGACGCGACGGATCCCACGGGAGCGCCCTCTGTCGACGCGGTAGGGCTCTTCGGCGCGCGCAACGGTGCCGGTGCTACGCGTCGAGCGGGATGGTGGCGATGGTGTCCCAGCCGATCTGCCGGCCGACCAGGCCGTTGTGGCCGGGCAGCGGTGCGCGACGCCAGTACACCTCGTTGAGGATGATCCGGCTCACGGTGAACGGTGCGTGGCCGGGCCGGATCCGGTGGATGGCCTGGGCGAGTTCGTCGGTGTCGGTGTCGGCGGCCGCGTAGGCGGCGGTCATGTGGAGCACGCCGAGCGGGTAGCCGGTGGAGTCGGGACCGAAGACCTCGTGGACGGCGCCGCGGACGCGGTGCTGGAGGGCGGCGAGTTCGCTGTCGGGGTGAAGGTCGAGTCGTACCCCGGTGCGGTAAGCGATCGGCGACCCGGCCTGAAGGCGGATCGGCCCGGTGCCGGCCAGCGCGGTGCGCAGCCGGTCGACGACGTTGCGGCGCTCGGCGTCGCTGATGGCCTCAGCCGGGGCGGAGGTGACCATGTCGAGGGTGATGTGGAAGCTGTCGGCGCGGACGGGTAGGACGGGGAAGGGGGCCATGGCGGTGCGCAGGTCGGTGAGCAGGGTGTCGAGCGGGGACCTGTGCGGCAGGTCGGGCAGGGCGTAGATCTGGAGTGCGAGCAGGCCGTCCGGCCAGGGCTGCCGTCCGAAGGTGGGGCGGAACGCTTTCACTTCGTCTCCTGAGGGTCGGGTTCGGTGGTGGTCTGCCCGGGCAGGTGCGCGCTGATGTCGTATTGGGCGGCCTGAAGCTGGTAGGCGTCGCGGTACTTGGTGGGTTCGGCCATCAGCTCGTGGTGGGCGCCTTCTTCGATGAGGCGGCCGTGGTCGAGGACGTAGATGCGGTCGGCGCGGGCGGTGGCGGCGAGGCGGTGGGTGATGAGGACGACGCTGACGCCGAGTTCGGTCAGGGCCCGGATCTTCTCGAACGCGGCGATCTCGGTCTTGGCGTCCATGGCGCTGGTCGGCTCGTCGACGACGATCAGGTGCGGCAGCCGCCCGTCCGGGCCGGGGGTGGTGATGCGGTGGTAGAGGCGGGCGAGGGCGGTGCGTTGCCACTGGCCTCCGGAGAGGCCGACGCCGTTGACCATCCCTTTGGCGAGGAGGGTGTCCCAGCCGCGGTCGAGGTCGGCGAGGACGGTGTGGAGGTCGGCGTACTGGGCGGCGGTCTCCAGCTGCTCCTGCGTGGCGGGGGCTTCGGGGCGGCCGAGGAGGAGGTTGGCGCGCAGGGTGAAGGACCAGCGTTGGAAGTTCTGGGCGAGCAGGGCGATGCCGGCGAATAGCTGGGCGCGGTCGGCGGTGGCGGTGTCGGCGTCGTCCCACAGGATGCGGCCCTGGTGGGGCTGGTAGACGCCGCACAGCAGGTGGGCGAGGGTGGACTTGCCGGAACCGTTCTCGCCGACCAGGGCGATCACCTCGCCGCGGCGGATGGTGACGCTGACCTTGTCGAGGGCCGGGGTGTCGCGGCCCGGGTAGGTGAAGGAGACGTCTTCGACGCGGATCTCGTCGGGGCGGGCGGGAAGCGGCGTGCCGCCTTCGGGGATCGCGCGGCGGTGCCCTTCGCGGCGCAGCCGGTCGAGGTCGGCGACGAACAGGGACTCCTCGTACAGGGAGTTGATCTGGGAGACAAGGCCTCCGATCGACGCGGACCCGGCGCGGATCGCGAACACCGCGGTGCCTGCGACGGCCAGCGGCATGGAGCCCGTGCTGACGAGCCAGCCCAGCATGGTGAACGCCGCGGTGGTCGCGAGGCCGGCGAGGGCGGCGGTCAGCAGGTCGGTTCGGGCCTTCGCCCCGGCGAGGCGGGCCTGTTCGCGTTCGGCGGCGCGGGCCATCTGCTCGTAGTGCCGCAGGAGAAACGGCCCGCACGCATGGACGCGGATCTCGGCGGCCGACCACGGCCGGATCAGCATGTCGGAGAGGAGGCTGCTGGCCCGGCTGTGCTGGAGCATGGCCTGCGTGGACAGGTAGCGGCGCCGGGCGGTGCGCACCGCGCCCCAGCCGCGCGGGGCAGTGATGAGCAGCAGCATCGGCAGGAGCGCGGGGTGGAGGACGGAGAGCACCCCCGCGGCGGAGAGCAGGGCGAGGGCGGCGGTGAGGACGGCGGTGGCCTGGCCGATGACGTGCTGGATCGACCCGGCACCCCAGCGCGCGGAGTCCACGTCCGCCACGAACTTCGGGTCTTCGATCGCCTCCAGCTCGGAGCGGGAGACGATGTCCAGGAAGTCGACGGTGGCAGCCCTGAACACGGCCGGTTCAAGTCGGCCAGCGGCGCGCCCGGACACGGCGGCGAGCACGGCCGACAGGGCGGCGACCACGCCGACGGCGCAGACGGCCGGGACTGCGGCACGCAGGACGGTCGCCGTCTCTCCGGTGGCGAGGAGGTGTCCGAGGGCCCGGTTGGTGGCGACCAGCATCACCGCGGCGGCGACGCCGCGAAGCAGCTCGGCCACCACCAGGGTGATCAGCGCCGTTCGGTCGGCGGACCATGCCATCCTCCCTGCAAGTCCCAGGAAGCGGGGCATCTGGCGGGCGACCGTCGCGAACGTCACCTTGGCACCGGCGAACTCGTGCTTCGCCCAGCCGTAGTCGTAGCGCATCGGACCGCCGAACAGCAGCAACTCGCTCTCGGACACCGCCGCTTTGGGCGCCTCCTCGGCAGCGGGGTCAGAAGGTGTGCTCACAACGCTCCTTTGCGCTGGCCTGGTTCAGCTGCCGGGTGGTCATGGTCCTGGACCTGTTCGTCGTGATGCCCGGGCTCCCCGTCGACCGTGGTTGTCCGCGGGGCGGGTGCGTGATCGGGGTTGGATGCCTTGAGGGCGCACCCTGCGCAGCGGCGTCTGCCTGTCGTGAAGTAGTGGATGGCGGCCTTGTCGATGTGGCCGCAGGCATGGTGGCGGACACGCACCGGGACGTGACTGCGTTGGTACGGATCCAGGATTTCGTAGCCGGCATCGCGGAGGCGCTCTGCGACTACAGCCTGGTCGAGACGGGGCGGGCCGGAACGGGATGGGACAGGGGCGGGGGCAGCGGGTGACGGCACCTTGAGGGCCCGGCACCCCGGGCATCTGGTTCCGCTCTGCTTGATGCCGCGGACCCTGCGGTCCCGGTTGTTCAGGTGGAGGCTCCGGACGGTGTCGAAGCTGCGGGCCGAGACGTAGCCGCAGGCGACGTGACGGACGCGCCACTTGCGGGTGACAGTACCTGGGTAAGGGTCGTCAGCCGGTTCGTAGCCGAAGAGGAGAAGGAGTTCCTCAGCGGCTTCCGGGCTCAGGGAGAGCTTCTGGCTGGTCGGCCAGGGCCTGGTCGACCGGTTCTGAACCGCTTGCGGCCTGACGTGGCGGGCACAGAGCGGGCACTGTGCGCCGGCGATGAGCTGATTGAGCGTCGTGGTGATGATGTGGCCGCAGGAGGTGTGGCGCACGTGCCAGGGCTCGGAGGCGGCGCCGGGGTAGGGCTGCTCCCGGGTGTATCCGAGGTTGTGCAGCAGCTTGGCGACTCTGCGGCTTGTCGTCGAGGACGGGGCAGCGGTGATGATCTCGGCGCAGGTGCTGCAGTGGCCGTCGAACCCGACCAGGGAGATGTCCGATGCGGTACGGCAGGCACGGTGTCGGAGAGGCCACGTCTTGGAAACGGACCCGGAGTAGGCCGCTTCGGGATCCCAGCCGAACGCGGCCACGTACTCGATGGCTTCCTCCGGGGAAAGGCCTCCGGCGCGTGTGGGGCGGGCAGGTCCGCCGGGCTGGCAGGTTCGGCAGCTGAGCCCGATGCGGGTGAGGGTGTACACGAGGGAACGGGCGCGGTGGCCGCACGCGATCCGGCGGACCTCGACAGGGGTGTGAGAGTGCTGGTAGGGCTCCAGGAGTTCGTAGCCGACTTCTCGGAGACGCTGGCGGATCTCTTCCTGGCTGAGCCCTGACCGGCCCTTGCGCGTTCCTTCGGCCGGCGTTCGGCCCGGGGTCTGGTCGGACCGCTGCGTCGGGGCGGCTGTCATGGAAGCTGGTGTCCTTACGCGGGTGACCGGGGGCAGGGGCGGCAGGCCCCCGGGACCTGATGACATCGTGGCGGATCGGGCAAGAGGCGGGCAGTCAGTTCGGGACGGACGTCGACACGAAGGCCCGCGGTCAGGGCGTGCTGCCGGTGACCAGGGGCAGGGAGCCGCCGATCCGGCCGGACCAGTACAGGTCGTCTTCCTGGCGCGGCGCGATGACGCGCGCACCGAGGGCGTAGGTGAGGCTGGTGGTGTCCGCTCTCCGTACCGGGGTGGCCAGGTGCAGCTGCCGTTCCTGCTGGTTCCACGTGTACGGGGTTCCGAGGAGGCCGAGGCGGGCGAGTTCGGCTTCGATCTGCGGGGTGCCGATCGGTGCCGGGTTGCGCCAGGTCCCCCGGCACAGGCGCCGCTGACCGGCCGGGCAGAGGTCTGCGGAGGCACACACGTCGCTGCCCCACACACCCGCTTCGTCCGCACGACCGGTGACGTGCGCGAGTGCGCACGAGTTGGACTCGTACACCAGCTGCCCGTACTCGGCGGGCAGCGTCTCCAGCAGTTGCTTGGCCTCCTTCGGCCACACCGCGTCCGCGTCGGCCGCGTCGGCCGGGAGACCGTCCCACAGGGCGAGCATCTGGTCGAACGCGCCGGGTGGGGTCTTGAGGCCCACCGCGACCGAGCACGCCGAACGTCCGACGACGGTGTCCAGGACGGTGCGCATCGTCTCCTGCGTCGAGTTCTGCGGGAGGAACGGCCGCCAGTAGTGCACGACCGGCACGCCGGCGCCGTGCCACAGGGCGAAGCTGCGGCGCAGCGCGTGGTGGTCGATGCCGAGTTCGACGTCCGGGCCGAGGCCGGAGTATGAGAGGTACAGGATGACCGGCAGGCCGGCTGCGCGGGCGGTGGTGACCGCGTCGACAACGTCCGGGGTCGGGGCGCACTTGCTGATCAGCACCAGCGGGTTGGTGACGTTCGCCTGGGTGAGCTCTCCCAGCAGGCCGACGAGGTGCTTGCGGTTGGGCGGTGTGGCCAGGGCGTCGGTGCAGGTGTAGGCGGCCAGCACCCCGCCGGGCCGGTAGTAGGGGGAGGACAGCAGCAGTTCGACCGTCCGGGCCGGGCTCGCGAGTTCGACCGGTTTCACGCCGGTCTGGTTCCGCTTCTTCAGGAAGCAGTACGCACACCGCTTGGGGCAGCCCTGTACGGGGTTCATCACGGTGTAGCTGTCGTGCTGGTCGATGATCTCTTCGTAGGTTCGCAGGATCATCGCTGCGGCCGCCGTGGCGGTCATGTTGTCCTCCCCCTTGGGGGTCAGTGTGTCGGGATGGTCTCGATCTGGGCGCCGACGGCGCGCAGCTTGCCTACCGGGTCCTCGTAGCCGCGCTCCAGGTAGCGGGTGCCGGCGACGGTGGACGTTCCCTCGGCGACGAGCGCGGCCATGATGTAGGCGAATCCGGCACGCAGGTCGGGGATGGTCAGGTGCGCGCCGTGGAGTTTGGTGGGGCCGGTGATGAGCGCGGAGTGCTGGTGGCCGCGCCGGTTGTAGCGGCAGCCGCCGGTGCCGAGGCAGTTGTCGGTGAGGGCGACGTTCGCGCCCATCGCGGCGAGCTGCTGGGTGTAGCCGAAGCGGTCCTCGTAGATCGTCTCGTGCATGGTGCTGGTGCCTTCGGCCTGTGTGAGTGCGAGGACGAAGGGCTGCTGCCAGTCGGTCATGAAGCCGGGGTGGACGCCGGTCTCCAGGTGGACGGCGGTCAGCGGGCGTTCGCGCCAGAACGCCAGGCCGTCGTCGGTCGGGGCGAAGTCGCCGCCTACCCGCCTGATGGCGTTGAGGAACGTCACCAGGTGCTGCTGCTGTGCCCCCTGGACCTCGATGCGGCCGTCGGTGGCGACGGCGAGCGCCGCGAAGGAGGCGGTCTCGATCCGGTCCGGGATCACCGAGTGCACGGCGCCGCGCAGCTTCTCGACGCCTTCGACGGTGATGGTGCGGTCGGTCTCGACGTTGACCAGGGCGCCCATCTGCTGGAGGAAGAGTACGAGGTCGATGATCTCGGGCTCGACGGCGGCGCCGTGGATGACGGTGGTGCCCTTGGCGAGGGTGGCGGCGAGCAGCAGGTTCTCGGTCGCCCCGACCGAGGGGAACGGCAGGGTGATGTGGGTGCCGTGGAGCCGGTCGGCGTGGACCTTGACCGAGCGCAGCTCCTGGGTGACGAAGGCGCCCATCTCGCCGAGGCCGTCGAGGTGGAAATCGATGGGGCGCTTGCCGATCGTGCAGCCGCCGGGCAGCGGGAGCAGGGTCTCGCCGGCGCGGTGGAGCAGCGGGCCGATCATCAGGACCGGGATGCGGTTGACGCCGCTGTAGGCGTCGGGCAGCGTCGTCGCGGTGATCTTGGGGGTGTGCACGGTGACCTCGTCGGGGCCGCTCCACTCCACCGTGGTGCCCAGCTCGGTGAGCATGTCGAGGACCAGGTGTACTTCCAGGATGTCGGGTACCCGGCGCAGGGTGCACGGCTTGTCGGTGAGCAGCGAGGCCACGAGCAGCTTCGTGACGGAGTTCTTCGCGCCGGCGGCCGCCACCGAGCCGGTCAGCGGGACGCCGCCGCTGATCCGGTACCAGTGCCGGTCGTGTGCCATGTGCTCGTAGGCCTTCGCCATGGTGTTGTTCCTCGGGTTCTGGATCGGGTGTCCGGTGCCGGGTGGCACTGGAGCACCACCCGACACGGATCTTCTATCTCACATATGACGTTACGTGCAGGGTTTCAGGCTCCCGAGCGGAAGAGTCGGTTCGAGTGAATTACGCCACCCGTGAGGGCGGTCTGCTTGAGAGCGCACTCTGCGGACTCCTCGACGCGGAACAGGGCGTCGACGGCTTGGCCGACGTCGCGTCCGACGACGACCACGCCGTGCCGGTACAGGGTGAAGGCCAGGGCGTGCCGTTCCAGCTCGGCGGCCCGCGGGGCGATCAACTGGTCGAGGAGCGGCTCGTAGTAGCGGATGGTGACCACGGCGACGTCCGGGCGCTGGACCATCCCAGCCGGCATCGTGAACTGGTAGGGGTTGTCGCGGTACTCACGCTTGACGGTCTCGTCGTCGGCGGCCAGGCACGGGATCGGCCCGAGTGCGTCGCACCGGTTCGTGACCGAGGGGACGTCGTGGCCAAGGGAGGAGAACACCAGGGAGTGGGGCGCGTGGGCGTGGAGGATCGCCCCGGCCTTGGGCAGCATCCGGTACAGCGCGAGGTGCAGCGGCGTGCCGGACACACCCAGGCCCGTGGTCTGCTCGACGACGTCGCCGTTCATGTCCAGCACGATGTGGTCGGCCGCGGTGATGTCCCAGTACTGGCGGCTGGCGCTGCCCGTGGTGGAGATCACCATCCGGTCGTCGGGGGTGCGCACGGAGATGGCTCCGCCGCCCTGGTTGAGCAGGCCCCCGTCCTTGACGGCCTGGATCGCCGCGACCATCCGGTGCCGCTCGAGTTCGTACAGCATGTTCGTCTCCTTCGGATCAGGCGATGACGAGGTCGCGGCGCGGTTCGACCGTGACCGCGGGGGTGGAGGGGCGTACGACCATGCCGGCGGGGATCTCCTCGCTGCCGAGTTGGACACCGGGGTAGAGCACGGTGTCGGGGCCGATGAGGGCGCCGGGCCCGGCGGTGGCGTTCGCCGCGGCGCGTACCCGGTCGCCGAAAACGACGCCGGCCTTCGGGCGGCCGGTCTCGGCGGTGGTGCCGTCCGCCAGACGGATCCGCACCGGCACGGTGGGGTTGAGCGGGTCGGGGTTCCACAGCCGCATGTTGTAGGCCATCACCCCTGCGGCGAGGTGGGCGTGGCGGCCGACCATGCCGATGGCGAGGCAGACCCGGTGGGCGAGGACCGCGCGTTCCAGCAGGACGGAGCGGGAGACCTCGCAGCCGAAGCCGACGTGAACTCCGCGGGACAGCACGGCGCGTTCGCGGACAGTGCTGAACTCGTGCACGACGGCGCCGGGGCCGATGATGACCCGGCCGACGATGTTGGCGTGCGGGGAGATGCAGGCGGTGGGGTGGATGTACTGGTCGGTGCCGAGTCGTTCGGCCAGTTCCTCGAACAGCTTCTCGCAGGCCTGGGGGAACAGGTGGGCCGGGGTCTTGTCCATCCAGTCGCAGCCCAGTTCGTGCAGCCACGGGTCGGCGGCGAAGGACGTGAACTGGCCGAGCAGGGGCTCGCTCATCGGGCACCTCGAAGGCCGGTTGCGGCGTGGGCGAGGTCGAGGAACTGCGCGGCGCAGCGCGCCGGGTTGAACCAGCCCTTGGCGCGGGCGAGCGCGGCGTCGCCCATCGCGTCGAGGACGCCCGGGTCGGCGTCGGCGGCCCAGGCGAGCGCCTTGGCGAGGGAGCCACGCTGCGCGTACGGGTAGACGATGCCGGTCTGCCCGTCCAGTACGACTTCGGGCCCGGCGCCTTCGTCGGGGACGATCGCGGGGATGCGGGCGCCGGCGGCGTCGATGACGCACCGGCCGAATCCCTCCTCGGGGGAAGGGGAGACCAGGATGTCGCTGTCGGTGAGGTGCGCCGCGAGGTCGGTGGTGTAGCCGTGGAAGGTGACCGGCGCCCGGGTCGCGGTGACCAGCTTGTCCAGGCTGTCCTGTGCGCTGCCCGGCTGCCCGTACACCGTGACCTTCACCCGGTCGGCGATGGTGGGGTCCGAGGCGGCGTACACGAGGTCGTCGAGCCGCTTCCACGGCACCGTGCGTGCGACCACCGCGACCCGCAGTCGGCCGGGGACCTTGGCGGTCCGCTCGGGCGGAGTGTCGGGCAGTGCCACACCGTTGTAGATCGTCGTCGCCTCGGTGACCCCGGGCAGGCACTTGGCGGAGAACGCCGAGGCGTCCGAGATTCCCACCCAGGCGGCCTGCGCAAGCAGGTGGGCCTGCATCTGGCCCGGATGGATCGGCTCGATCCGCCCGGTGCCCGGGTCCAGGACCCGAAGGATGCGCTCCCGGTGGGCAATGCCACGCAGCACAGCCACCACGGGGGTCGCGCCGGCCAGAATCACATCGGCGGCGCAGGTGCGGTGCGAGGAGATCACGACCGTGCCTCGACGATTCGCCGCGATGGTGTTGACGACGGAGCGGTAGCCGTCCCAGCTGCTCACCTCCTGCACCTCGACGCCGGCCGGGGCCGGGGCCTCGGCGGCGTCCGGGGTGGCGCGCCACCACACCAGCCGGACTCGAACGCCCTGGAGGGCAAGGGCTTCGGCGAGTTCGGGAACGGACTTCTCGGCGCCGCCGAGGGCGGTGGAGAGCCAGGTGAGTACGACGGTGTTGATCGCCGGGACCGGCACCGTCTCGGTCTGCGGGAGCGCAAGGGTGGCACGCCTGGGCGGCCGACGTGTGCCGGGTCCGGCATCGTCGGTGCTCGGGTGTTGGACATTGGTCATCGAACATCCCTTTCGAGCTCGGCGACCACTGTGAGGTGGTCGATTCGAAATTGGCGGTGCTGCAGAGCTGCGGTTGTCAGGGGCGGCGCCCCTGGTGCGTCCAGGCCTTCAGGTCGCGGCCTAGATCAGGGAGCCGATCAGGTCGCGCGCGGTGTCGCCGAAGACCGCGGCGTCGGGGAGGCGCCGACGGCGCCGGGCGGGGCCGACGGGGCGGACGCCGGGCTCGGAGTGCGGGCTTCTACCTGTCGCCCGCGGTACCGCTGTCGTCGGTGGTGGTGTTGGTGGTCTGCGTGACGGCCGCCTGGTGGCGGGTGAGCCACGTCGTCGGGTCGTTGAGGTCGGCGTCGGTCGGGTACAGGGCCTCGCGTCCCAGGGCCAGGTGCAGCAGCGGTTGCCCGCCGGCGTCGAGGAGGACTGAGGCGAACTGCTCTCCCTGGTCGACCTGGCGGGCGTTCGCCGGGCTGTCCGGGTCGGCCCGCAGCTGGGTGTAGAGGTCGCTGGGCTGGGGTTCGTCGGGCAGGGGCCCGGTCACGGCGGGGCCGCCCAGGGCCTTGGCGACGAGGCGCTCGACGTACTGGCCGTATCCGGGGACCAGGGCGGCGGGCCGCCGTCGCCGGTGGGGCGCGAGCGTGCTGTCCAGCGCGTTGCACCTGCGCTGGGCCCAGGCCAGCTCGGGGTAGTGCGCGTACAGCGCCAGCGCGGTCAGCTGGTGGGCGAAGACGGTGATGAGCTGGCGGCCGGTGGGGTGCAGGTGCCGGTCGTAGACCTCGGGGATGATGGTCAGTTCGGGGTCTGCCGACTCGTGGATGATGACCGCCGCCCGGCAGAGCGGGTAGAAACGCCGGGCGGCAGCTCGGGCGGCCGTGCGGGCTTCCTCGACCAGCGCGGGGGCGCGCTTCGCGGCGTCGCTGTCGGCGTCCAGGCCGGCCAGGGCGAGACGGGTCAGGTGGGCGTTGTGCTCGGCCTGCCTGTCGATGTACTGGTCCGGGATGACGGCGCGCACGACGACGCGGGCGGGCAGGGGGAAGGCGGACAGCTCCGTCACGTACGGGGCCGCGGCTTCGACAAGGGCGGCGTAACGGACGAGGTCGGCCGGTTCGACGAGGGCGGTGTTGTGGTAGCAGAAGTCGGTCACGGGCAGTCCACTTCACGGTCGGTCAGGAGCGAGGGGTGGCGGGGCGGCCGGAGCGGCCGGTGGGCAGGGAGTCGGCGCCGATCAGGCGCAGGGCCGGCAGACGGGGGCCTGCGTCTTCGGTGAGGTGCAGGAGGGTCCACCCGTGCCAGAGGGCGGCGCGTGCGAGCAGGCCGTCGTGGCGGCGTTCCACGGCCTTCGCCATCTGGCCGGGGGTGGCGAGGTAGGCGGTGGTGGTCTTCGGCGCGCCGGGCAGGGCGGCGGTCACGAGCTGCGCGGGGTCCGGGCCGCCGGGGGCGTGGACCTCGGCGCGCAGGCCGCCCTGGTACAGCGTGGTGGTGGACAGGTAGCGGCGGGGGTGGCCGCCGGTGGCGGCGGTCAGGGTCGGCTCGTCGGTGAGGCCGGCAAGCAGCAGCACGGGCAGGCCGGTGCGGGCGACGAGGTCCCGCGCGCGGTCGCCCACGATGGCGGTCACGTTGTGGCCTGCGCCGCGGCGCGGGAGGCGGGCAGCCAGCCCCAGGGGGCGGGCGGGAGGGGGTCGGTGAGGATGGTGGCCAGGCGCCGGTCGGCCTCGTCCTGGAGGTCGGGCTCGGTGCGGGCGTGCTCGGCGGCGTAGAGCCACGCGGCGATGCCGAAGACCGGGGTCATCATGCAGTAGGCGTCGGTGGCGGTGACGTCGTGGCCGTAGGCGCGCGCGAACTCCTCGTACCGTTCGGGCGGTGTGCCGAAGGCGTCACGGGCCCACGCGGCGGCGGCCTGGTCCCACTGGCTGGGCCCGGTCGCGGCGCGTTCGAAGTCGATCAGCGCCGGACCGTGCTCGGTCATGAGGCAGTTGCTGGGGGTCGCGTCGCCGTGGATCACGCACGGCGGGTCCCAGGGCGCGGTGCGCCAGGCCGTGCGGGTGTCGGCCAGCACCGCGCGCAGGTGCCGTTCCTGGTCGGGGGCGAGGGTGCCCGGCCGCAGGCCCCGGATGCGTCCGGCCAGGTCGCGGCACGGGTCGAACCGCGTCAGGCCCAGGCCCTTGGGCACGGGCAGGGCGTGCAGGCGCCGCAGGACGTCGGCGAGGTCGCCCGGGCCGCACGGGCGGTCGCCGAGGTCCTCGCAGAACGAAACCTGGAGGTGGTAGCGGCCGCTGTGGGTCAGCGGGTAGGTGGAGTTCCCGGCCGGGCGAGGAGTCCTGATGCCGTTGTTCAGGAGCCACTTCGCGATGCGGGTGTCGCGCACGGCGGCCTCGACCGCGGTGCCCGGGGCCCACACCTTGGCGACGGCACCCGACCTCGGCAGGCGCCAGGTGTGGTGGGGGCCAGCTTGCAGGAGAACGGCGCCACGCGGGTCGAGGCCGTTGCGCAGGGCCGTGGCGATGACCGCGGCACAGCTGTCGTCGGGAGTCACTGCGAATGAACCTTCCGGATGCGGGAGTCGGTGGGGCGCTCGGGGATGCGGTAGTCGGTGACGCGCCGGCTGACGGTGGCGGCGCCGGGTGGCCGGGCGGGCAATCCCGCGCCACCGGGAAGTCCAGGCGCAACCGTGGGAGGCCAGGGGCGTGATGGGGTCATGTGGGCTCCCTGGGGATGCGCCGCCGGCACGGGCAGGGGTGGTCGGCCGGCAGTTCCTTCAGGGCGTGCAGCAGGTGGACCGCGTGTGCGCCGCCCGAGGCGCCGAGCCGCTTGTAGAGCCCGTGCAGGTGCGACTTCACGGTGAGCGGGCTGAGGCCCAACCGCCGGGCGGCCTGCTTGTACGACAGGCCGCTCGCCAGCAGCACCGCGCACTTCTTATGGCGAGGAAGAATCTCCTGCTCCGGCGGTCGGGCCTTTCCCAGCACGTCCACCAGGGCGAGCCGGCAGGCGGTATCGACCGCGTGGGCACGCCCCGAGGCGCCGAGACGGGTGAGGAGGCAGCGCACGATGTAGGCCCCGCGCTCCTTGTCGTCCCCCAGGGCCTTGTCCAGCCCGGTGTCGCGCAGGTGCCGCCCGATCTGCGGGTTCGACGCCCCGAGCGCCATCAGGCGCAGTGCTTCGTGCTGCACGCTTGAGACCCAGACGCGGGCACCGCACGACGGACAGGCCCGGCCGTACACGACCTTGGACACCTTGGCGGGGGCGGTCACAGCACGGCCCCGATCCGCGCGGCCGCCTCGGCGACGGCCCGCAGATCGGCCGTACTGCCCACGTACATCCGGCGGGCGACGCGCAGCAGTTCGGCGGCCTGCTCCAAGTGCCCCTGGGCGCCGGCCAGTTCGCCCGACCACAGCAGCACGCGGCCCTGCCACGGCTGGGCCCGCTCGGTGACGAACAGGTTCATCGCCCGACCGAACGCGGCTTCGGCGGGCCCGAACGCACCCCGCAGGGCGAGGATGCGGCCCTCCCACGCGCGGGCCCGGCCGGCGTTCAGGCCGTCGCCGACGGAGGTCAGCTCCCGGTAGGCGTCGCGCAGGTGGCCGAGCGCGGTGTCGTCGTGGCCGAGCGCGTGGAGGGAGACGGCCAGCGCCACCCTGGTGACGCCAGTGTCGCGGACGGCGCCCAGCTCGGAACGCCGGTCCAGCACCTCGGCCAGGCAGGCCTGTGCGAGCCCCGGGTTGCCGGATTCGTGGGTCGCAACGCCGAGGTCGTGCAGGTGCTGCGCATAGGCAACGGCGTCCTTGTCCTCGGCGGCGAGCGTGAGGGCCGTGCCGCAGTCCTCGATGGCGCCGCTGTGGTCGCCCGTCGCGCGCCGTACGGTGGCGCGGGCCCCGAACAGCTCGCGCAGTACGGTCCGATTGCCGGGACCGGGTGCGGCCGCAACGAGGCGCTGGGCGGCCGGGATCGCGAGCTTGTACGTCAACTGCCAAAGCACGTAGGGGCGTTGGCGCAGCAGCCAGGGCCACCAGGCGTGGGCGAGGTGCGCGGTGACGTCGTCTTGGCCGTGACGGTCGGAGGTCTCCAGCGCGGTGCGCAGGTAGGTGTCGCATCGCGCGAACCAGGCCAGGGCCGCCTGCTTGTCGGCGAGGGCGGCACGGTGGGGCGGCGGGTGGCGCAGGTGCGGTTCTACGGTGCGGCGGAAGGGGTGCAGGGTGCGCGAGGCCGCGTAGGCCTCGGCCAGCAGCCAGTCCAGGGCGCGGCGACGGATCGTGTCGGTCTGGTCGTTGCCCTCCGTGCGTCGGCCCAGGGCGGCGGCGTGCCGGCGGCCGCCCGCGGTGGCGAAGGTGTAGTGCTCGTCGTCGGTCGGGTGGATGAGCCCGGCCTCCGTCAGGGAGATCAGGTGGCCGATCGTGGCCGACGGATCGAGGCCCGCGGCCGCGCCCGCCATGGCGGCGTCGATCCGGGCACCGGGCAGGGGCAGCGCCCCCAGGGCCCGGTAGACGCGGGCGGTGTCCGGGGCCAAGGCGCGGAAGGTCTGGGCGAGGGCGGCGGTCACGACGGTCTCCAACGGTGCAGCCGGGGCGGGCTGGAGGGTGAGGGTGCGCCCTGCGGCCAGGTGGGCGCCGGCCAGGGCGAGCGCGAGCGGCACACCGCGGCACGCCTCGGCGAGCGCCGCGAGGTCGCACGCGGCACCCGCTCCACCGGCGGTGTCGGCCAGGAGCCGGCGGGCGGCGTCCGGTGGCAGCGGGCCCACAGCCCGATGGTGGGCGCCGTCAGCCAGCAGACCGGCCAGCGGACAGCGGGAGGTGACGATGACCAGCGACCCCTCGGCGGGCAGCAGCGCCCGCACCTGTTCGTCGTCGGCGGCGTTGTCCAACAACACCGCCACCGGCCGGGAGGCGGTAAGGGTGCGCAGCAGCGCGCCGGCCTCCTCCGGGTCCGGCGGCGGCTGGGTGATGCCCAGAGCGCGCAGCCAGCGGGCGGTGACGTCGCCGGGGTGGGCAGGGCTGGCGGTGCTGTGGGCGCCGAGGTCCGCGAAGAGCTGCCCGCCGGACGGGTGGCCGCGCGTGTGGAGCGCGTGCAGGGCGAGGGTGGTCTTGCCGATTCCGGCGGGCCCGGTGAGCAGGACCGGGGGCGGGTCGTCCCGGTGCAGGACGTCGGCGAGGGCGGCGGTGAGGTCGTGACGGTCCACCAGCGGTCGGCGGCGCGGGAGTTGGCGTGGCACCGGGGGCGGAGCTGGGGTGTGCAGGGTGATGCCCCCGTACACGGTGTGGGCCTGCACAGCCGCCCCCAACACGGTTCCGGAGATCGAGTTGTTGCTGGTCACCACCGGGTCCTCCTTGGAAGGTCTCCGGCCGCCGCGCGCTCTAGCAGCCAGGTGCTCTCTTCGGGCGGCAGGGCGCGTTCCAGGGCGGTGTGCGGGCGCAGGTCGTCGCCGTGCTGGTAGGTGATGTCGAACAAGCCCCAGACCGCGGACAGGGTCCGGCCGCGGAGCGTGAGTTCGGCGGTGTCCGAGGTCAGAGCGACGCCGGCGGCCGGGGGCAGGACACGCACCCGCAGCGCGGTGGTGCGGGCCAGGTGGGCGAGGTGGAGCATCTGGTCGGCGTGCACACCGGGGGCGTCCTCGGGGCGGCGCAGCAGGTCCGAGTCGAGGAGCAGCGTCGTGGGCGGCGCGCCTGGGCCGCGTAGGCGGGCCTCGAAGTTCGCGGCCCTCTCGACGCCCACCTGGCGGAGCCAGGCCGTGGCCGCCTGCGGGCCGTGGAGCTGGTCCGCGCGGTAGGCCCGGCACAGTGGGCAGCCCTGGTCCGGCACGAGCGTCGCCGGGCGGGTGGCCACGGTGTCGGCGACCCGCAGCCGGGGCGCCTCCTTCTCCGTGACGGCCTGGTCGTAGGCGGGTACCCGCAGGGCTGCGGGGATGAGCAGGGCGCCGGTCAGCAGTACGGACGAGGCCCGTTGTTCGAGGAGCTGGTAGCGGTGCGCCCGGGCGGGGCCGCGGTCCATGAAGTAGCCGGGCCTGGTGCGGGCGTTGACCGTGAGGCAGTGCTCGAAGTCGGCGGCGAGCGCCCCCGCTCCGTAGGCGCGCAGGAGTGCGAGCAGGTGCCCGTCCGACGCCTTCTCCCGTAGCGTCGGGCCGCGTCCGGCTTCCAGGGCTTCAACGTCGATGTCCTGGAGGGCGGTGGGAAGGCGTGCGGTGACGTCGGCCCGGGCCATGCCCTGGCACTCGCGCAGGTGGCGCAGGTGCGCGCCCAGGACTGCGTCCGCCAGCACCGGGCCGTGCCAGGGGAGTTCGGGGGCAGGTGGTGGTGCGGGTGAGCGTGGTGCTGCGATCGGCGGCATGTGGTGCCCCACGGCGCGAAGGCGCGTCTGTCCGGCGCCCGGCCCGGCGGTGTGGGCGGTGATCTCCTCCAGGCAGACGATCGTCACGCACACGCGGCGCACCCGGTCCAGCCCCGCCAGGTGCTCGCCTTGCCGTAACACCGAATCGGCTTCGTGGAGTTCGTGGGCCAGCATGGTCAGCAGCACGGGCCGAGGCCCGTCGCCTTCGGTGCGGCGCAGTCGGCAGGCGGTGACCTCCAGCGTCTCCGCGAGTCGCTCCACCGACGGATCGCCCAGGTGCGGGCCGCCCAGGCGCGGTACCTCGTCGACGATCCGGTCGAGTGCGGCTCCCAGCGGCAGCAGCGGCACGCCGTCCGCGAACGGCACACCCCCCAGCTTCTTCGCGGCCCATAACTGAAGGACCTCGAAGCGCGGACCGTCGGTTGTCACCGGTGCTCTCCTGTATCAGCGCGAGAAGGGGGGAAGTGGATCGGCCGCCCCGAGGCGGGCGAGCCGGGCGGATGTCCCGCTGCTGGCCACGACCGGGGCGGCCAGCAACGGGAGGCTCACGGGGACCGGGCCGGTCACCCGGCCGCAGCGAGCGGGCCGCGGGAGAGGGCCAGGGCCTCGGCGAGACGGTGCGGGTCGGTGAGCACCGCGTCCTGGCCCGGCAGCGCCCTCGGCGGGCACAGCCACCTGCGCCCGACCGCACGCCTGCCGGGCGACGGGCACATGACCACCGGTGTCGGGTCCTGGCACCGGCCGATCAGCTCGACGTCACTGCCCTGCCGCACCGGCGGGGCACTGGGCACGAAGACGTCGACGACGCCGGCCCACTCGTCGACGATCACCGGCCCGACGGTCTCGGGAGCGTGCGCGAGCAGCACGGCGACAGCGGCTCGGCCCAGCGGTTCCGGTATTCGCACGACCGCGGCGAAGATGCCGAGCGGGACGGGCACTGCGTGGCCCTGCGCCCAGGCCAGCTTGGTGCCCTCGGGGTCGCGGGTGAGCCCGGCGATCCAGCGCATGCCTTCGATCACCTGGCGCAGGTGGTTGTGTGGAACGACAGGGGTGAGTGTCATCTCGGTCTCCGTGTCGGCTAGTTGGTCGGATGCCCCAGGTTGGGGCTGGTCTTCGCCGCCCAGGGCGCGCAAGGCCCGCCCTCTCCGCCTCCTCGGCGTGACCGTCACCGGTGTTCCCGCCGGGTGGCGATCGACGGAGGCAGGCGGTGGTGGTACCGCTGCCGACCGCGGACCCGTCCGGCGATCGGCAGCGGGTCGTCAGGCGTCCGGGTCGTTCCGCGCTCGGGCCCGGTCCAGGGCCATGGCCAGGCGGTAGGGGTCGGTCAGCACCGGATCGGCGCCGGGCAGCGCCCTCGGCGGGCACAGCCAGCGCCGCTGGTCGGCCTCGCGTTCCGCCGGCGGGCACGTGACCGTGCGCGTCGAAGGGTCGCGGCCGTCGACCAGCTCGGCAGCTCCGGCACTGCGCCAGCCAGGTCGGCGACGGCGTCCGCGCCGAGGCCGTGGGGCAGCCGCACCACGAAGAAGCCGCTGCCGACGGGCACCGGGACGCAGTTCCCCTTGACCCAGGACGCCCAGCTCGCCGCCGGGTCGGCAGTGCGGCGAGCGAGCCAGCGCATTCCCGCCGACACCTGCGCGGGGAGCGGTCTCGACTCGGTGGGCGCTGTCTTCATCTCGGCTTTTCTCCAAGGAAGTTGAAGGGATTAGGACGGCCGCCGTTCGCCGGAGGGGTGAGGCAGTTGCCTGGCCGCCGGCCTCCCGCGGCGCGGGTCGGGGAGGACGGCGTGGGCACCGGGGCCGTGCATCGTGGCCGTCCCGGGCCCACGGCCGGAGGCGGGGTGCGGTTGAATCGACAGGGCGGCGAGCGGGCCCGGACAGCCGACCGACGGCAGTTGAGGTCGACATCTGTCGGCGGGCTCCGACCTGCGCAGGACCTGCGAGCGCCGGCTACGCGGCGGTGCGCCCCCTGGGGCGCCGGCTCTTCCAGTGCCGCCTGGCGAAGCCCTGATGGGCCAGCTCGGCCGCCGGGCCGAGGCTCGGCGACGGGACCGATATGACGGGCTCCGGTGGCACTTCCGCCGTCCTGGCGGTGACCTCGCCGAATGCCTTCGTTTCCAGCTGCACGCTGATGTTGAACCAGACGGACCAGCCCGTCGGGGTTCCCCGAGCGTCGAGGCGCTGGTGCCACCCGACGTCCTCGGCGTAGCCGGCGGCAACGGTGACCCCTCGACCGCTGAGCGCGGTCAGGTTCTCGTCTCGGCAGCCCATGTCCGGCACCGTCAGGCGGGGGTCGGTGACGGTGACCCGGAGCTGACTCCGGTCGAGGTCGAGGTCGCCGTCGATTACCAACTCGGCTGCGGGACCGCCGTGTTCGGTGCCGCACCTGCTCGCGTTGGTGACGAACTCGGAAGCGCACAGCCGGAGGGCGTACGCCTGGTCGTCGGTGAGGGTGACCCCCTCCAGGCTCTTCACCTGTTCGAGGAGCAGGGTGCGGATGGCGCCCACCGAGACGGTTCTCAGCGGGGTCTTGATCTGTAAGACGCGGTGCAGCATGACAAGTTCCTCCGGGGGCGCCGGTGAGGCGGCATCAGGTGGTTCCGGGGAAGCGGCCGTGGGGTCGCGTGTGGGTCGTTGGGCTCTAGGGCGGGCGTGCCCGTCACCGACGCTCTTCCTGTTCGAGAATCCAGGCAAAGCAGCTCAAGTCGGGCACAGAGACACGAAGCCTGTCAGCCATCGCTTCGTAACCCGGCAATCACAGGATGTCGCCTGACTATGCTTCAGTGCAAGCCATCCGACGAGCAAAATGCAAACAATCACTTCGATCATGATTGCTGCCACCCCGAACGCTCTGGGCGGTGGCGTTCAGGCTCATCGGACGGGCACACTGGTGCACTGATACTCAGGAGGACAACCGCCATGGCTCCAGGCGAGCGAGTACCGACCGTACGCCAGCGTCGCATCGCCGCAGACCTCAAGCGTCTACGCGAGAAGAAGGGTCTGTCGGCCGAGCAGGTCGTCAGCAAACTCCCCGACCTCCTGAACCTGCCGAAGCTCAGCCGGTACGAGAACGCGCGCTCGTCGGTCAAGCCTGACGTCCTCGAAGCCTTGCTCGACCTCTACGGCTGCGACGACGGACTGCGGGAGGTGCTGATGGAGATCGCCCGCCAGAAGGATCAGCGTGGCTGGTGGCGGGGCTACAGCGACACCATCAACCCGCTCTACACCGACTTGATCACCCTGGAGACACAGGCCGTGGAGATCAAGACCTTCGAGGGGTTCTTCATTCCAGGCCTTCTCCAGACGCCGGACTACGCGGCTGCGATCATCTCCAGGCTCTCCGCCGTGACAACGGGTGTAGAGGCCATGGTCGACGTACGCATCGCGCGGCAACGAGTGCTGAACCGCTCGGAGAATCCGGTGAAGTTGTGCGCGGTCATCCATGAGTCGGCCCTGGCGATAAGCGCCGGCGAGGGCGTCATGCGGGAGCAGCTCGGTCGTCTCGCGAAGATGAGCCGCCTTCCGAACGTCCACATCCAGGTCATGCCGGCGAACGCCCGGCCGAACCCGGGCTTCAACGGGTCCTTCTGTCTCCTTGAGTTTCCACACCGCGCCCTCGACATCGTGCTGACGAGCGGCATGGTCCGCAGCAGCTGGGTCGAGGACCCTGCGGAGGTGGATGTCTACCGGGGTAGCTTCCACGAGATCATCGCCGCGGCCTTGAACGTGGACGACTCCCTCGATTTCATCGTCAAGAAGAGGGACGAACTCACATGAACATCGAGAACGCATCCGCCCTGAACGTGACCTGGAGGAAGTCCAGCCGAAGCAACCAGCACGACAACTGCGTCGAGTTCGCTTTTCCAGCCGACCGTGGGTCGCTCGTTCGGGACTCCAAGGACCCTGAGGGGCCGGCCCTGGCCCTGACGGCCCACGCGCACACCGCCTTCATCGCGGCTGTGTCGAGCGGCGAGTTCGACTTCGGGATCGTCTGACAGGCAGTCCAGGAGGTCCACGGTCCGGCGCAAACGCAGTGCGCCGGACCGTGCTGCTGTTCTACCCCATCCCCTTGCCTATCGACCAGAGGGACGCCC
Organism: Kitasatospora sp. NPDC036755; assembly: GCF_040636595.1. Lineage (NCBI taxonomy): Bacteria > Bacillati > Actinomycetota > Actinomycetes > Kitasatosporales > Streptomycetaceae > Kitasatospora > Kitasatospora sp. NPDC036755. The sequence continues at coordinate 36,549 of NZ_JBEZUT010000001.1, read as the reverse complement.
CGGCCGCCGACGCGCACTGCCTACCAAGCGCGTCTCGTCCCGCTGTCGTCGAGCTGAGCAACGGTGCCCTCATCTTTCATGGCTGATTCCGGTCAGGTGGCAGTGACCGCACGGATTCGATCGCGGGCCGAGCGGGCCGAGCTGGACCCCGGTACGGCGGCGAGTTCTTCGTCGAGCTCCTGGAGGCGATCGGTGATGCGGGTGGAGTTGACCTGTCCGAACAGCTGCAGGGCGGCTGCGGTGGCCTTGTCCGCGCCATCGAGTTCTCGGGCACGGGTGTAGGCGCGCGCCAGAGCAACCTGGTCGAAGGCGCGGCTGCGGGTTCGCTCGGCGGGGCGCAGTGCGGTGCCGGCCTGGATCTCGGTAATCGCCCGTTGGGCTCGGGCGGGATCGTGTTCGGCGGCGATCAGCTCGCATACTCCCTTGGTGACGTCGTACTCGGCACGGTCAAACCACTGCACCCAGGTGGGGATTTCGGCGTCGGCTTCGAGGGCGTGGTCGGCGACCGCGATGGATCGTTCGACGGCGGGCAGGTCGCCAAGGGTGGCCTGGCAGCGGGCTTCCAGGGTGGCCAGGACGGCGCGCAGCCGGTCGGCGGGCCGTTTGCGGGTGCCGTACAGGCCGGCCTGCACCAGGTCGAGGGCGTCCGTGGTTCGGCCCAGGTGGTTGGCTTGGCGGGCGAGGCAGTTGAGGAGGTGCCCTGCGATTCCGGCGCCTTGGGGGCCTGCTGCCTTGGCGGCTTGGAGGCCGAGCAGCAGGTAGTGCTGGGCTTCGGCGTGGCGGCCGGTGTCGTGGGTCATCCAGCCTGCGACAGAAGCGAGGTCGGCGACGGCGACGAACAGCTCTTGGCCGACCTTGTCGCTGACGCGTCCCTGCTTGGCGAGTTCGGTGACTTCTCGGAGTTGGCCGACGACGGCTCTTCTGCTGAGGCCGCCGCCGTGCGCGTTGTCGAGCGTGCGGAAGGCGTCGGTGGTGTCCCGGATGCGCCGGACGTCGGACATGCCGAGGCGTCCCGGGCGGGTGGGAGCGGGGAGTTCGGCGTCCGGCAGGTGGAGCCAGGGCTGCACGGCGTCGAGGAGTTCCGGGCCGTGGAGCAGGCGGGCGCGGGTAGGGGTGGTGTCGTCGGTCATGGCGTCGCTCCTGGTGGTGTCGATGATCGCCGCGACGACCGCCGCTCCGGACCAGGACGAGGCGATGCCGACGGACGGTCGGCCCGTCATGCCGATGTCGGCGGGTGCAAGGGATACCGGGGGCTTGCTGAGGCGTCCGAGGGCCGTGGCCAGGTATTCCGGGACGGGCTCGCGCGGTTCCTCGCCCTTGATCCAGCGGGGAACGCGGGAGCGGTCGGGCTGGATGTCGTTACGGCCGTGTTCACGGGCGACCTTGGCGACTTCCCGGACGACTCTCTCGTGGCTCGCCCCGGTGCTGGTGACCCAGTGGGCCAGGGAGTCGTTGGGGCGTCGCCCGGATGCTGGCACCGGAGGCTCCCTCTCTGCTCGGCGGCCGTGCAGTTCAGGGTCATCAGCGTACGCCCCGTGCCGTCAACGACGCGTCTTTGAACGGCTGTTCGCAGCAAAACGCAGCACCTCGCAGCGGGTCATGCGGTGCCGGTCCGCACGGGAGTGCAGCAGTCGCGCGCCTGTCGCCGCAGCGGTCAGGTGCGGTGTCGTGGTGGTCAGCCGGCGAGCGCCGGGCAGTCGACTCACAGAGGGAGATCACGATGGAGCAGACCGTGCTGACCGGCGAGGCCTTCGACCCGCAGTTCGGCGAGCACGAGGCGGACGCGCTGACCAACGGCCGCCAGCGTTCGAACGACTCCGACAAGGACAACTACTTCGAGTAGCCGCCGGTGCCCCGCGCGGCGAGCGCGGGGCAGGCGGTGAGGGCGGGGGTTCGGTGCGGCGGAAGGCCGCGCCGGACCCCCGGTTCGTCAGGGCGGTCGTCGGTGGAGGAGGCGTTGTGATCGGGTGGATCGAGAGTGGTGGACCGGGGCGGCCCGGCCTGGTGTTCGGCGGCGGTGTCGCGGTGTGCGAGGTCGCGGACGACCGGGCACGGCTGGCGGTCGCCGGTGACTGCGGCGCGGACCGGGCGCAGCTGCGTGCCGCGCTGGAGGCGGTCGCGGCGGGGCGCTGGGCGGAGTTGACGGGGTGGGCGGGTTCGTACTGGGTGATGGCCGAGCAGGTGGGCGGTCGCCGGTTCGTGTGCGGGGACCTGGCCGGAGTTCGGGGGCTGTGGCACGGCCGAGACGGGGTGGCCGGGGTGGTGTGGGCGAGCGACCCGGGCCGGCTGGCCGCCCGGATCGGGGCATCGGTGGACCTGGAGTTGCTGGCCGCGCACCTGGCGGTCGGCGGGCAGCACTGGCCGACCCGCAGCCGCTGGGAGGGGGTGCAGCGGGTGCCGGGCGGCTGGGGTCTGGTCCTCGACCGCAGCGGCGCGTATCTGGTCGACGTGCGCGGCGTGGAGCCGCAGGAGGACCTGGTGGCCGGGGCCGCGCGGCTCGGTGAGGAGCTGCGGGTGGCGGTGCAGCGCAGGGTGCGGGCCGCGGGCGGGCCGGTGGGGGCGGACCTGTCCGGGGGGCTGGACTCGTCGTCGGTGGTGCTGCTGGCCGCCGAGGCCGGTCCGGTGCACGCGGTCACCTACACCGATGCCCTCACGAGCGCGGAGGACGCCCACTTCGCGGCCAGGGTGGCGGCCCACAGCGGGGTACGGCACGCGATCGCCCAGGGCGGGGCGGGCGAGCTGCCATTCGACCTGGCCGGTGCGCCGGCCACCGGCGAGCCCGCCGCGGCCGTGGTGAACCTGGGGATGGACCGCTGCTACCTGGAGCCCGTGGCGGGTCTGCCTGTGCACCTGACCGGGCACGGCGGGGACGTGGTGCTGGACTCCTCGGCGGCGTGCTGGGTCGGGCAGGTCCAGCGCCGCCGGTCAGGCGAGGCCCGGCGGGCGGCGCATGAGTTCGCGCGGCTGCGCAACGTCGCGCCGGGCCCGTACTGGCGGTCGATCAAGCAGGCCGCCGCCACTACGCCGTCCCGGGCGGTATCGGTGGCGGCGCGGCAGCTGCGCGCGGGTGGGCTTGCGCCGTCAGCCGTGGGATGGGCGTGGTGTCGGCCGGGCCCGGGCGCCGGGTGGCTGACCGCCCCCGGCCGACACGCCGTCGCCCGGCTGCTGGACGGCGCCTGGGGCGAGCCGCTGTTCGACGGGTTCGCCGACGAGGTGGACCAGTGGTCGGCGCTGTGGGCGGTCGGAGACGACGCCCGGGCCAGCGCCCCGCTGTACGAGGCGATCGGTATACGGCCTGTGCACCCCTTCCTCGACAACCGGGTGGTGCGCGCGGCGTTCGCGATCCCGGCGTACCGCCGTAGGGGCACCTACACGTACAAGCCGGTGCTCGCCGCCGCGCTGGACCTGCCGGACTGGCTGATCGGGCGCCGCTCGAAGGGCTCGTTCACGGCGCAGCGCATCGAGGGCCTGTCCCGTCACCGCCGTGCCTTGGAGGAGTTGGTGGCTGACAGTGCCCTGGTGACGTCCGGGCTGGTCGACCCTGGGCGGGTACGCTCGGCGCTGACCGATGCTGCGGCCGGGCGCACGGCCGAGCCGATCGCGGACCTCCACCACCTGGTCGCCGTGTGCCGGTGGCTGGCCGCTTCGGTTCCGCTGGCGACGGCGTGCTGAGCCCGGCGCCGCACGTGCGGCACGCCACCACCGGGGGCCGCACCGCGATTTTGGATGTGCGGGCCGGGAGCTGGGTGATGCTCAACCCGGCGGCCTCCCGGATCTGGCAGGCAATCGTGCACCGGGGCGGTCTCGAAGGGCTCGCCGACGAGATCGCCGTGCCGATCGGCGCGGACCCTGCCGTCGTCCAGCAGCGGATCACGGCCGCCGTCGCCGGCCTGGTCGAACGCGGCCTGCTCGCCGATCCGGGCACGCCGCCGTCCCGGCGACGGTGCTGGCGCCGGAGCGGAGGCCCGCGATGACGGTGATGACCCCTACCGCTCGGCCCTCCGCCCGGCCGGGTGCCCGGCTCGCGGCCGCCCTGGCGCTGGCCGGCTCGCTGGTGCTGTATCGCCTTCCCCTGCGCCACCGGGTGGCGGCGCTCCGGCCGGTGGGGCGTCTGCGGTACGCGGACCCCGCGGTGCTGGCCGAGCGGCATGACGCGGTCCTCGCGGTGGTGCCCCGGTGGTGGCCCGGGCGGATCGCGTGCACGGAGGTCGCCTTGGCCACCGTGCTAGCCTGCGCGCTGGCCGGGTGCCGGGCCGATCTGGTCTACGGTGCCCGGCACCTGCCTGACGCCGCGCACGCCTGGGCCGAGGTCCCCGGCGGCGCGGCGGGCCGGGACACCGGGGACGCGGTCGACCGTCCGTGGACGGCGGTCGCACGATTCCCCGAGAGGGTGAATCCCATATAGCAGAGTTGACGCCCATGTAGGCTGAACTCGTCTGATTCGCAGGCAGGTTGGGGAATCCGTTTGCGGGTCCGGTGCGCTCGGGGCCCTGATGGGTGCGTGACCGCTCCCGTTCTCCCGCCGGCCCCGGCTGGCCAGGTCCCGCACATGGTGCTGGAGGCCGACCGCCACGACGACGCCGGGCACACCGTCAGCACCACGGGCATCGCCCGCCGCCTCCCGGCCGCCCTGCGCCAGGCGCTGGCCTTGGGCTGGCGCACCGACCGTCCCGCCGTCCTGCTGCTGCTCACCGCCCAGGCGGTGACGGCCGCACTCACCGCCACCGCGCTCGGCGCGACCACCCAACTCCTCGCAGCCCTGTTCACCGCCGGAGACCTGCGCACCGCACTGACGGCCCACCTCTGGCCTCTGGCCTTGCTCGGCGCCGCCGTCGCCGGGCGGTACCTCTCGGAGGCCGCGGCGCGGGCCGCGGCCTTCCGCCTCGCCCCGAGGGTCGTCCGGGAAGCCGACCTCCAGGTGATCGCCGCGGCCACCCGTGTCGAGCTGATCGCCTATGAGGATCCCGACTTCTCGAACGCCTACGAGGCCGCGGCGGATGGCACCGACCGAACCCGCGACCTGATCACCGATGCCCAGCGGCTCACCGCCGCCGGCGCCCGCCTCGCCGCCGGCGCGGCGTTCCTCGCTTACCTGCACCCCTTGCTGCTTCCGCTGCTGCTCGCCGCCGCGCTGCCTGCGGCATGGGGCGCGGTGCGCGCCGCCCGCATCGAGCACGCCGCCCACCACCGCACCCTCGCCGACGCCCGCCTGCGCGGCGTCTTCCGCTCGTACACCACCGACCGGAACACCGCCGACGAGATCCGCGCCAACGCCATGGGCGTCTTCCTCACCGAGCAGTACCGCACGGTGTCCGCCCGTCTGGAAGGCGAGCAGCTCGCCGGGGCCCGCCACGCGCTCCTCGCCCAGGGCACCGGCGACGCCCTGACCGCCGCCGCCACCCTGGCCACCTGGCTCGTCCTGCTCTGGCTCGTCGCCACCGGCCGCACCGACCCTGCCGTCGCGGGCGCCGCCGCCCTCGCCCTGCGCACCGCATCCGCCGCCTGCGCCGGCCTGCTCACCGCCGGAGCCGCACTGTTCCGCACCTGCCTGGCCCTGGACGACTGGACCGGCTTCCTGCGGGTCGCCGCCGCCTGGGCAAACCGCCGGGGCACCGCCCGGTTCACCACCGGCCCGAAGACCATCACCGCAACCAACCTCCGGTTCACCTACCCCGGCACCGACCGTCCCGCCCTCGACAACATCACCCTCACCCTTCACCACGGCGAGATGGTCGCCCTGATCGGCGAGAACGGCTCCGGGAAGACCACCCTCGCCAAGCTCCTGACCGGCCTGTACCTGCCGACTTCGGGCACCGTCGCCTGGAACGGCCAGAATCTCGCCGATGCCGACCCCACGACCGTGTTCAACCAGATCGCCGTCGTCCCGCAGGACTACACCCGCTGGCCGCTGGCCGCACGGGAGAACATCACCCTCGGTAGCAAGAGCACCGACGCGAAGGTCCTCGCCGCAGCCGAGGCCGCCGGTGCCGCCGAGATCATCGAACGGCTCCCCCACGGCCTGGACACCTCGCTCGCCCGCTCCTGGTGGGGCGGCCACACCCTCTCCGGGGGCGGGTGGCAGCGCCTGGCCGTCGCGCGGGCCTTTCACCGCGACGCCCCGGTACTCGTCCTGGACGAACCGACCGCCGCCATGGACGCCCGCGCCGAAAATGCCGTGTTCACCCGGCTGCGCGCCCTCGCGGCGGGCAGGACCACGCTCGTCGTCACCCACCGGCTGGCGAGCGCCCGGATGGCCGACCGGATCATCGTGCTCCAGCACGGCCGCGTCGTGCAGGACGGCTCGTGGGAGGAACTCTCCACGGCGCCAGGGCCGTTCAACGACCTGCTGAAGCTCCAGCTGGACAGGTGACTTCGCGAAGCAGTCAAGCCAAGGGGGCGTGAACGTTCTATCAGTACTGCCTCTCACGCTGAGCCCTGTAACACGGAACTTCTAGCGGAGAGGACGGTTCATCATCACGCTGGCAGGGAACTTCGATCACCGCCACACGGCGCCGTCTTCAGCCCTTCGCTTCTGGAAGGCTCGGCGGATCGAGTTCGCAGCCAGGATGTTGGACAGAAGCAGTAGCCAGCCACCGGGGAGGAGGACGAAGCGATAAGAGTTCGGCGGACCGACGTAGTCCTCCGGCAGCAGGTCGAGGGTCATCGCCACTAGGTACCCGCCGAAGAAGATCACCATGAACGCCCACATCCAGAAGACCAGGGCGGCTGCTACGCGACACCCCCGCAGGACCTCGCTTTCGGGGGACCAGAACGCATACACGGCAACGAGGCCAAGGGCCGCCGCTGTGCCGATGACCCCGATCGTCGGCAGATGCTCTTTGAGGTCGTCGAAGTGATTCTGTTCCCAGAGGTGGCGGATTTCGAACGAGGTGGTCCACTTATGTGGTTGGCCTCCAGGACCCAACCGGGACTCCCTCCACAGCGGAACTGGGATGGCCGCTATCAAAGCTCCGATGGCGAGCCACACCTCCATTCCAAGGGCAGCAGTGGACCGTCGGGGCGCGAGTCCAACCGCCGGCGTCTTCAGCCCTTCGTCTGCAGGCGCGGGCGGCACATAAGCAGGAATCGGCTCGGGTCGGGGCAAGGGTCGAGGCTCGGACCGGGGTTCGGGTTCGACGATCGAGCCGACGGCAGATGGGATGCCCGTGGCTCGGGCAGCGTGCAGCGCATCCGTGCGCTGGCGGATCGACGCGCGTGCGGCGGTGAGGCGCATCCAGGCCCCGGGGCCGGGTGCACCGCGGAGAGCCATCTCGCACCACTCCCGCACCTCGTCCGGCGTAGGTCTCTGGTTGGGCTCCTTCCGCAAGCAGCGAGCGATCAGGTTGCGCAGAGGTGGTGGAACGGCGGACATGTCCGGTTCATGGGCGACGATTCGACGAGCGACGGCCATCTCGCTATCGGCACCGAAGGCTTCGCGGGCCGTGACGAGGTAGTAGAGGATGGAGCCAAGGGCGAACATGTCGGAGGAGGCGCCGACCGGACGGCCCTCAGCCTGCTCCGGTGACATGTAGAGCGGTGTCCCGATCCGAGTGGACTGGCTCCGGTGGGTCACGGTCTCCGCGAGGGACTTGACGATTCCAAAGTCGATGACCTTCGGCCCCGTCTCATCGAACATGATGTTGCCGGGTTTGAGGTCGCGGTGCACTACCTCAACCCGATGGATATCCGTGAGTGCGTTGGCCAAGCCCCAGGCGAGCAGCAGAACTTGGCTGGCCGGAAGCGCGCCGTGGGTGACAACGACTTCCCGAAGCGAAGGCCCGGCGACGTATGCGGTGGCCAGCCAGGGATGTTCGGTTCCGGGTGAAACATCGGCGTCGAGCAGAGGTGCAACGTAGACGCCCTGAACGCGCTGGGCGGCGGCAACCTCTCGTGCGAAACGATGCCTGAACTCCGCGTCCTGGCCGAACCCGTCACGAATGACCTTCACCGCCGCCGCCTGCCCACCTGGAGAAAAGGCAAGGAAGACTTCCCCCATACCTCCCGCGCCAAGTCTGGCCACGACCCGGAAGTCGCCTAAGTTGGCGGGATCCTGAGGCCGTAACGGGCTGAATCGAAAGTCCTCGCCACCCAACTCGATCCTCCCTGATCGGCGTAGCCGAACCCCTCGGGGGGCGCACAGCACGCTTCACGATCCGTTTCCCGTAGGGTACTTCGGAGACCAGGCGCCCCGGCAGGACACGGCATATCATTGTTCGAGAGATGCTGACGGCAAACCGTACCTGACAGATCGACGGGCTCGAAGGCGCTTCTAGGCTTCATCGGGAAGCAGCTGGAACGTACGTGTGCACCGCGGGTGGGAGATGGGCCACTCGGCGGCCTCTTCGACACTGCGCACGGTGCGCGCGGCCTTGTCCGGGTCGGGATGGCTGGTCCATCCGCAGTCGTGACCGTCGAGCACCTGGACGTGCTGGATGCCGTACTCGCGGGCGGCGTTGAGGGTGCCGGCGTTGTAGGCGACGGCGGAACGGGCGAGGACGGCGGCTTCGGCCCAGGCCCGCACTGGCATACGGGTCCCGGTGCGGTAGACGACGTAGTCGAGGCGGTAGACGGCGGCGAGTCGGTCGGCGAGGGCCCGGGCGGCGGCCGCGGCTCCCGCGCGGTTGGTGGCGAGGAGGGGGAGGTCGTGGCGGGCTGCGGCCCGGGCGGCCCGGTAGAAGGCGCCCGCCGTCCTGACGCTCTCCTTGGCGCGGTGGAGCAGTTCGCCGTAAGTGTCGGCGATCAGCGCCCGAAGGGCGTCCTGGTGGGTCGGAGTCCAGGCGAAGGTGCGGCCGAGGCTCGCGGCGGCGTCCCGGGCGGCCTGCTCGTAGAGCCGGGGAACATCATGGTGCGCGTAGTCGCGGATCACGCCGTCCACCGCGTGGTGGAACCTGCGGACCGCGTCGGCGAATTCGGCGAGCACGGCGGCCAAGTGGGCGGTGCGCCGACCTAGGGCGAGCGTGGCGAGGACGGCGGCCTGGGCGACGGCCAGGTGCTCCCAGGCGGCCGCGAGTTCGGCGGGAACGCCGCCCTCGTGCTCGGGGTCGCCGGCGTTCAGGGCGGCGTGGTTCACCGGGTGCGGCGCGGGGGCACGAGGGTGGCGGTGTCGAGGTGCGCAGCGTCGTCGCCTCCGGGCGCGGCCTCGTCCGGGCCCAGGATGGTCTGGAGCTGGGCGAGTTGGCGTTCGATGCCGCCGAGGTTCGCGGTGCGGTCGACGGTGACCACGCCGTCGACGACGAGGCGTAGCGGGTCGGCGAGCAAAGCTGCGCGGCGTTCGGCCAGGACTTCGGCGGCGACAGCGCGGGCGGCGCCGAGGCGGTTGTACCGGTTGGTGAGGTCGTCGGTGTTGGTGGTGCCGAGCTGGGCGTGCAGCCAGGCGAGGACGGCGGGGTCCACGGTGGGGGTCCGATCGTCGGGTGCGGCGGGACCGGCACCCCGGGTGCGTGGTGGGGGTGCCGGTCCGGTCGGGGGCGGTCGCTAGTCGGTGCGGGCCTTGCGGGTCCGCGGGGTTCTGGCCGGCGGCTGGGTGCCGTCGGCCTCTCGGCCCGCGTGTTCGCTGTCCGGCTGGTCGGCGGGCTGCCAGGCGTCCGGGTTGGTGATGAGCTCGGCCAGCTCCCGAGGCGGGATCTCGCCGGGCAGCAGGACGAGGTGATCGCCGGTGCCGGGGTGTTGGAGGTGGACCGCGTAGGCGAGCCGGCTCGGCATCACAGGACCTTGGCCACGATGTGGCAGTCCGGGGTGTGCAGGACCGGCATCGCGACGGCTGCGCCCTTGGTCCAGATCTGCACCGGGTCGTCCTGCACGCCGCGGGTGAGGATGATGCCCGGGGCGTCCTCCTTCACGATCTCGGGGTTGGTGCCGCGGGCCAGCACGAGGGCTTCGGCCGTGACGCCGTAGAGGGTCTGGCCCCACTTCGCGCGGTCCGGGGGCAGCATGATCCACCGGTCGTCGGGCAGCACCTTGGTTGCGGTGCCGTCGACGTTGACCTGCGCCTTGTAGAGGGTGACCGGCGGCAGGCCGTAGTCGCCGCGCACCGCGTTGACCTCGGACACCGTAAGGGTTCGTGTCGGGGTGTTGGAGGGGTTGACGCTGCGGTAGTACGCGGCCCGGTAGGCGTTGTTGCGGGCGAGCGCGTTGAACGCGCGCTTGGAGGTGAGGACCATCTCCGGCTCGGGTGCGCCGAGGTCGTCCAGGTAGGACATCCAGCCCAGCTCGTCGGCGAGCGGGTCCGACGTCGGGTCGCTCCACGGCTTCGGTGCGACCGGCATGTTGCCGGCGGGCACGCCGAAGTCGATCTCGATGGTGAGACCGGCCTCGTTGTCGAGGGTGAACTTGCCGTCGGTGAGCACGTCGCCGGCCGCGAGTTCGAGACGGGAGCGGATCGCTTCGATATGCCGCTCGGCATCGTCGAACAGCAGCTCCAGAAGTCGGTCCTGGTCGGCTCCGTGCGCCTGCTCCAGGAGGATCTGCTGCTGTTCACCCACGATCAGCTTCTGGCCCAGGGCGGGGAGCAGCCCTTCGCGCGTGGTCTCCCACGCGGCGCGGTCCGCGAACGCCACCGACGAGTCGTAGGCGCGGTACTTCGCGGTGTTGACCCGGCGACCGTTCTGCTTGATCCGCCACTTCACCTCTGGGGTGACGAGGGTCGGGAAGACCGTGCTGGTCAGCAGGAAGTCGGCCGGGGAAGGGATGGCGCGGGCGAACGTGGTGAGGTCCGCCGCGGACACGCCCTTGACGAGGTCCTGAATCGTCATCGCTCAGGCCCCCTTACACGAACCGGATCAGCGCGCCGCCCGCAGGCGAGTACGTGATCTTGGTGGGGTCGATGCCGCCGGGGATCTTGGCGGCCCGGGCGACGCCGTGCCACAGCAGGGCGCACGGGATCTTCGGCTGGCCCGGGGCGAACAGGGCCTCGTCGAAGACCAGGCCGGCGAGGACCTGGCGGCCGTCGGTGGCGGCCGGGTCATAGGGGCCGTACAGGCCGGAGGCGGTGATCTTGCCGAGGGGCAGGCCGGACAGCAGGCGGCTGTAGGGCTGGGTGGAGTCGGTGGAGGCGACGTAGTGGGTGGTGGCGACGAGCTTGGACGCGTCGATGGTGACGGTCTCGGTCTGGTCGGTGCCGTGGGTGGACGCGAGCCAGGGTCGTCCGGCGGTGTACGTCACCGAGGTGGTGATCGGCTGGGTGGTCAAGGGGTGTGATCGCCTTCGTGGAGCTGGCGGTCACGCACTCACCGGCTGGTGGTGCCGTCCACGGTGGGGGGTGGGGCGTGGTCCCCTGGTCCCGGTTCTCTGCCGGGTCAGACGATCAAGGGCGACCGGGTCGTCAGGCCGTGAGGTAGCCGCGGCGCTTGGCCATGTCCAGGCCGAAGGAGGCAACGGCGGGGGCCTGTCCGCGCGGCGGCGGCCCGCCGGCGGGCGAACCGCTCGGCGCGGGCGGCGGGGCGGACGGTGCGGCAGGCCCGAACAGCTCCGGGCGGCGGTCCGCCAGCAGCTTCGCGGCGTCAGCCACGGCCTGCTCGTCGGCGTCGGCGGCAACGTCGAGGAGCCGGATGGCGTCGTCGAGGTTCTGGCCGCTCGCGCCGAGGCGGCTGAGGCAGGCGTGCCGTACGGCCTGGTTCAGGCGGTCGAGGGCCTGCTGCTCGCGCTGGACGGCGGCCTGTTCGCGCTGCGCGGCGGCCTGCTCGCGGCGCTCGACCTCGCTGAGGGCGGCCCGCTCGGCAGTGCGCTGCGCCTCAACCCAGGCCTGAAGGGAGGCTGCGTCGGTGAAGCCGAGGTCGGCGACGAGCCGCTTCACGCCGGCGCGGGAGCCCTGGTCCTTCTCCCGGCTCAGGAGCCGCGACAGGGTGTCCTGGGTGATGAGGGCGCTGCCCGGGTCGGTGCTGGCCGGGGGCTGCGGGGCGGCCGGGTCTCCGGCGGGCGGGTTCGCCTGGGGCAGGGGGGCAGTCATCGGATTCCTCCGGCACAGCGCCCCCGCGCCAGTGATCAGTGTAACCAGGCGTGATTCCGGGCCGGGTGGTGTGCGGCGGCCCGGCGTCGGTTCAGTCCTGGTCGGGCTCCTTGTACTCCTTGCCGTCGGAGTTGACGATCTTGGAGACGGCGGCCTGGCTGATCTCGGCGGCGGCCGCGAGGTCGTCCTGTGTCCAGCCGCCTTCGGCGTAGGCCGCCCGGATGACCCGGGCCCTCTCCCGCCCGGCCTTCTCGCCGTCCTCCACCTTCAGTGTCAGGCCTGCGAGGTGCGCGCGGGTCATCATCCGGGCGGTCTCGGGGTTGTTGAGGACCGCCCAGGCACGACGACTGCGCTCCTCCGGGCTGGTCTGCTCGCGGTCGCCGGTGGTGTCGCGGTGGCTCATCGGCACTCCCCATGATCGATATAACGAGGTTATACAACCAAGTTATACCAGATGGGCGGGTCCACCGACCCCGCCGTCTCCCCTGCGGGTTCCCCCACGGGAACCCATGACCGATGGGCCCCTGGGTTCCCTTCCCGGAACCCAACGGGTTGCGCCCGGGGAACCTGTTGGGTTGCCCTGGGGGAACCCCTTCCTTCCTTCTTCCTTACCTCCCTCCTTCCTGCCCCCCAACCCCCCACGGCTGACGCCGCAGGGGGCCAGGAGACCCCCTGAGAGCCTTCAGGCAGCCTCCTGGGTGATCTTGTGCCCCGAGGCCTCCCCGAGGGGCGCAGCGGGCACCGCAGGGTCTCCTGCGGGCAGGCCGAGGAAGTCGCGGACGGCCCCGGTGTCACCGGTGGCATCGGCCAGGCGAGCAGCGGCATCGAAGGCTCGGGCCTGGATGCGGCGGACCTCATCGGCGATGTCGGTGATCGGGAAACCCGAGTCGGACAGCATCCGGACGCAGGTCTCCAGGCTGAACAGCCCGGCCTCGTAGCCCTTCACCGCGAGGTCCAGGGCCTCCGCCTTGTCGGTGGGCAGGTGCGGGCCCCACACGATCTGGGCGGCCGGCAGTTCCCCGGTGGGCCAGCCGACCTGACCGGCCTGGAACAGTCGCCCGGCCATCTTGAACAACAACTGGTACTTGTGGGCGCGGGCGAGGCGCATCTCCCCGACCAGGGCACCCAGAGGGCCCAGAGACAGCGCCAGGGCGTAGCCCGACGGCACCTCCGACGGCTTCACCAGACCGAGGCCGGCCGCGGTCAGCCGGGAGTTCCCGGCGACCCGGTCAAGGAGGTGGTTGGTGCGCTCCCGCAGCTCCCGCAGCTGCGGGGACGTGTCGAGCGCGGTCATCGAGCCGCCCTCGCCCAGCGACCACACGGTGCCCGCCTCGACCTTCAGCGGCAGCGGAGCGCCGGTGCGGTGGTCCTTCGACAGCCGCACTCCCGACAGGGCGACGATCGGCGTCCCCGTCGTTCCGGAGGTCGACGAGGAGTCCGTGTCCGTCGCGGCGAGCTCGTCGAGGGCCTGCATCACCCGGGAGGTCACCGGCTGCCCCCAGTGTTCCCCGACCTCAACCACACTGTTCGTGATGTGCACGACCGGAACGAAGTCGATTTGTAGATCCAGCGCCTGAAGGACTTCGCCGTCCCGGCGCACCCGGTAGCGGGCCTTGTCGGCGGGCAGGTTGTAGACGGTGTGCGCCGCCTTGAGGTCTTCGAGCAGCCACTCCGCGTCGGTCAGGTAGCAGGTCACGGTCGACGCCCGGTCCGGCGCCCACGGGTAGGTGCGCAGCACCGTCCCGCCGGCGCCGTCCGTACGGTCCCCGGGCAGGAGAACGGTCTGCCCCTCCTGCCCCGTCACCCACTCCCGGTGCGGCCCGCCCTTCTCGGGCACGACCGAGCGGGTCGCACCGGCGATCGGCCCCAACTCGTAGGTGATCCGGCGGATCCGCGCCTTCTGACCGGTGGTCGGGTCCTCCGGCAGCTCCCACGCAAAGTGCACCGCGGTGGGGAACTGGCCGCCGTCGGCCTCCTCGTCGGTCCACACCGGGTAAAACCAGCCCGGGTCCATCGTGCGCAGTTGCGGCCGCCCTGCCACCGCGTCCCAGGCCAGGGTATAGACGCCGTCGCCGTAGCGGACCGCGGACCGCTCGCACTGCTGCATCCGCATCGGCAGCAGCTCCCGCCGTGCCCACTCCCGCAGCCGGTCCTGCACCTCTCGGGCAAGCGCGGCCTGCGGCGTCGACTGCACGCCGTCGCCCTCGGCACCCGGCACGACGATGGACTGCGACGGCCCCAGCAGATAGCCCAGCGCGTCCGCGACCAGCTTCGCCGGATCGCCCAACTCCCGCCGGTCGACGGCCTTCTCGTCCCCGGTCGCCGCCGCCAGCAGCTGCCCGGCCTGGTTGTGGTCGTAGGCGGCCAGGACCTTGTACGCCTGCAGTCGACGCAGGTCCTCGGGCGGCACCCAGCCGGAGGCCAGCTCGCCGAACGGCCCGACGCCGCGCCGCAGCGACTGAGACATGATCGGCTTGTAGTCCAGCCACGACCACACGTCGATGATCAACTCGCGCAGGCCCACGGATGCTGCCCTCCCAGGCAACCAGGCCCCACGCCGCCCACCAGCCTAGACGTCGCCGAGGATCATCGACCTGAGGGTCAACCCCACGACTAGGCCGGGGTGCGGCAGCCGTCGTCGAATCCCTGCCGGTCGACCATGACCCGCTGCGCCGCGCTGAACTTCTCCCACTCGGCGTCGCACAACTTCGCATTGCCCTGATTCTCACCGCGCTGAACGATGGCGAGCTGGGCGTACCGGCCAACGACGCGAGAGGCATTACGGTTCAGCTCCCGGTCGCCCAGCCACTTCGCCGCCCACTCCGGCGTGCCCTCGGCCGCCGAGACCGGCCGCGTCGTCGACGTGGCCTCCGTCGTCTGCGACGCTGGTCCGCTGGACGTGCAGGCCGACAGGCCACCGAGCGCCGCAACGACCGCCGCCGCGGCCACGAGCCGCGCCCCTCCCATGTTCATGATCGAAGAAGGTAGCAGGGCACACGAACTTCCACGCCCCGCCACCCGCCGGTCGGCCGCTCGACTACTCGCCCTTGTCGGCGAGCTCAGCCCACAGGCCGGCCGGATACAGGTCGATCCTCAAAGCGACCTCCAGGCGCACGATGGTCGCCACGTCGGGCAGCACCTCCCCGGCCAGGAGGCGGTTGATCGTGGTGTGCGCGACGCCGGCCTGACGGCCGAGTTCCCGCGCCGACCACGACCGCTCGGCCAACTCGGCCCGGAGTCGCAGCACGAAGGCGAGCCCGACGACGGCCTCGGGCGGGGCGTCCTCGGCGAGCTCGACGTCCGGCCAGTCCCCGGACGCCACGAACTGCGCGGGCGACTGCTGCGTGCGCGGCACTCGCACCCCTCTCCCATCCAAACAAGTGCTGACCGCCCCATCCTGCCGCAGCCTGCCCCGCAGCTGCGCCGAGCAGCCGGGAGCCGCGTCCGCGGCAGCGGTGCTCACATCACCCGGCACGGCCGCCAGGGACGAAGACCGCAGCCCAGCAAGGCCCTTCACGAAAGCAGGAGCCGACCAGGAAGGCCAACGTGGCGAACCGCGGTTCGGTGGTCGTTCATCTGCTGCACAGTCGTCCCATGACGCACTACATTGAGGTGGCTTCCGCAGAGGGGGCTTGGACGCAAACGCTGCACCTGCCCACCGCGCTGCCGGTCCAGCGGGTCCGGCACGTGCTTACCGGCCTGGCTCGTACGTGGCCGGTCGCGGCCTTTCTGCCTGGGACCGCTGACGAGCCGGTGAACGAAGTGGTGCTGTACCGGGACCCGAGCCGCACGTACGGCACACCGGATACCTCGGCGTGCGACGCCGCCGTGCACCGGCTAGTCGCCACCACCGGTTGGACCCGGGGCGCCGGGCGGGGGGACGACGCCGCGATCGTCGGACTCGGTCTGCGCGAGGGATACGACGCCGGCGCGCGGGAGCACTCGCCCGGAGAGGTCACCGGCCACCTCCTCTCCACCAGCGCCACGGGATGGCGTTGCCGTGTGGCTCGGCTCGTGTCCGCACGCCTCGTCGATCACTCTGTCCGCTGGTACGCGGAGAACGGCGTCGTCGTTCGCGCGGAGAGCCGGCTGCTGCCCGCAGTCGGCGCTGCGGCCCGCAACTGTGCCCAGCACCGATATGTCGTGACCAATCTGGTCGAGCAGCGGACGTACGTGTTCCAGCGGAGCCCGGACGGCGGCTCGCCAACTTGACCCGGCCGTTCGCCACCGCCGCCGCGACCGGACAGCAATGGTCGAACAAGCTTGCCATGACGCGAGTGGAGCATTTATGTTCCATCCGTGGCTGCGGATGGCCACCCGGCGGGGAGCCCGCCGACCCACGCCCGAGCTGTGATGCGGCCAGCGGGAGCGGTGTCGGCGGGCAGCCTGTCCGGCGGCTCGCCGAGGGGGCACCGTGGCATCGTGGGCGTTATTTGCCGGTATCGACTGGTCTGAGAACCTGAACGACCTTGCCGTTGTCGACCGCACCGGTCAACTCGTGGCGAGCACCCGCTTCGAGGCCACACCCGCCGGCATCCGCGACATGCTCAAGGTCATCTCCGGGGTGCGCGCCAGCAACGGCTTCAGCCGCAAGTCCGTCCCCATCGCCATCGAAGCGAGCCGAGGCCTCCTGGTTGCCGCGCTCCAGCAGCACGGCCAGCCCGTCGTGCCGATCCACCCGGCGACCGTCGCCCGCTACCGGGGCCGTATCAACCCCGGCAACCGAAAGAAGTCGGACGCCCAGGACTGCCAGCTACTCGCCAATATTTTGCGCACCGACGGGCACCTCCACCGACCGCTGCACCGCAGCTCCGATCACGCCAACGCGATCGGCGCCCTGACCCGAGCCCAGCTCCGGGCCGTCCGGACCCGCCAGTACCACTACCTCCAGATGCGTGCCCAGCTCCGCCAGGTCCACCCGGCCGCCATCAGCGCCTGGGCGACCATGGAGCACAAGCTGCTGCGTGCCGAGGCCCGCGAGGTCATCGCGCTGGCCCCGACCAGCGGCCAGGCGGCCCGCCTCACCCGGCGGCAGATCCGCGCCGCCCTCGAACGCGGGGGCCGATCCCGGCTTTTGGACTCGGAGACCGACCGCCTCCACGCGGTCTTCCGCGAGCCGGTCCTGCGCAACCCTCCCTCCGTGGAGGACGCCCTCGGGCAGGGGGTGCTGTCCACCTTGCGGTTCGTCAACGAGGCGAGCGAGACCGTCGAGGAGATGACGAGCGCCGCAACCGACCTGTTTCTCCAGCACCCGCAGAGTGAGATCTACCTGTCGTTCCCCGGTGTCGGCGCGCTCACCGGCGCGCGTCTGCTCGGCGAACTCGGCGACGACCCGGCCCGGTTCCCCACCGGGAAGGGCATGGCCGCCTACGCGGGCGCCCGCCCGTTCACCTGGGCGTCAGGGTCCTCCCGCACCGTCCTGCACCGGCGGATCTCCGCGAACAAGTTCCTGGCTGGGTACGGGCACCTCTGGGCGTTCACCACCCTCACGAAGTCGGCGGAGTGCCGGGCCTACTACGACCGGCGCCGCGAAGCCGGCGACCGCCACAACGCAGCTCTGAGGCGGCTGTTCGCGAAGCTCATGTCCTCGTTGCACTACTGCCTGCGCCACGACGTCGAGTTCGACGCTGCCGCGGCCTGGCCGCGCGCGCCCGAAGTGGAAGCCGCTGCCGCCTGAATCTCGGGTGGGCGGACGGACGGCCGGGCCGGGAGCACGCCTAGAACTAAACCCCGGGCCCTGAGCCCCGTCGCGGATACGGTGCCCGGCCCGGCCGTCTCTCCGTCCACCCGAGGCCGTCCAGGCGGCGCCACGGTTGGGCAAGGCGGCCGGGACCGCACGCCTGATCTTGCAAGCCGGGTCACGAACCCCAAGGAGGGAACGGCGACGCCCCGGCCGCCCATACTCCCACCGCGATCGCCCCCTCGATCACCCACTTGCCTGTCCCTCGAAGGAGAACAGCGATGCCTGCCCCGCTCGACGAAACGTACCTGAACACGCTGTGCCAGCACTTGGCCACGAAGCCTCCCGTCGACGGGCCCTGGGTTTCCCAGGCGCGCGGCTGGGCCGCCCCACCCGACGAGTCGGCCTCGGGGGCCTGGCTCCGGGCCAGCGGAATCCCGGCCGTCCTCTACCCGGCCGTGCTCGAAGCCGGACTTCCGCTGCCCCTCAGCTCGTTGAGCGAGGACCGCCGCCAGACCTTCGCCGAGGAGAACGCTCTGGCCGCCGTCCTCGCGATCTTCGCCGCGCTCGTCGTCACCGCGCCCAGCCGGCAAGCTCACCTGCCCGGCGGCCCCAGCATCGGCACGGTCCTCGGCAGTCTCACCCGACGCGGCGGCGTCCACGACGTCACGGTGCGCGCCACGATGCGGGAACTCGGCAGGGCAGGCCGGCAAGCGATGGCGCGGCTGGTCCACGACACCGGCCGGGCACGCGGTTCGCAGGTCGACCTGCGAACCGTCGCGGCCCTGGCCTACGGCACGCCCGGCAACCGGCCCCAGCAGCTGTCCACCAACCCGACCGGGCACTGGCCGGGCGCGCTGAACGGGACGAGCACCTGGACGCCCATCACCGAGGTCCTGCGGGACGCCGTCGTCGCCTCACCTCGATAGCACGGCCCCTACCCGCAGCATCCGCGCACTGCGGAACACGCTTCGTACAGCACGGCCCACATCTCGTCGGTCATCGCGGCGCACCGGCGCGCCTCCTGCCGGACGAACTCGGCGGTGGCCGATGGCTGAAGGCGGCAGAGCCTGAGGAATTCTTGCGTGAGCGGGACCGCGGCAAGGAGCCGGGCGTCCTCGGCCTTGGCGTCCGCGACGCCGAACGGCGTGCCGGTCTCCTCGGCGATCTCCAGCCGGGCGTGCAGCATCTCGTCGGTTCCCGCCCGCACCAGTCGGCGAAGGTCCGGAACACCGTGGCGGTCGCGGTCGTGCGGTGGACACTCCCGGAGCAGCAGGGCGGCAAACGCGTAGGCGAGGTGGAGGTTGCCGAGGCCCTTCTGCCGATGGTCCAGCTCCCGTAGCACGTGGGACTGCAGGGCAGCGGTCACCATGGCGAAGTCGCCCGTCGCCTGGGCGGCGAGCAGCATCTCGACCACGCCCCTGACGGATTGGGGCTTGACAAAGGAGGGCGAGGCGTAGGGCAGCATGCCCGCCACCCTACTTCGGCGAGAAGCCCCAGCACCGGGCCGTCCCAGGCCCACCCGCCGACGGCAAGGGCCCTCCATTGCGACCTGGGCTGCCACACTGAATGCCGTGATGCTCTACCACTTCACCAGCCACGATGGCTGGGCCCACATACGGACCAGCGGCCAGCTGGAGGCTCGCAGCCACCAGACCTCCTCGCTCGACGACCTCCCGCTGCTGTGGCTGACCGACCGTTCCGACGGCCAAGGCACCGGAGCCGACCCGCAGCGCCTTCAAGTCCGCATCGCCGTCCAGCCCGAACGCGGCGTCCACCCCTGGTTGATCGCCAGGTTCGAAGCCACTCTCGAAGGCCGAAACCTGGACTGCGCCGGGACCGATCCGGACTCCTGGTTCGTCACCACCCAGGCCATCCCCCGAACGCGATGGCTGACCGCGGTCGATCGCAGGACGGACAAAGTCCTCTGGAGCAACGAGCAGCCTCCCCGCTTATCGCAAGTGCCGACCGACTGGGCGCTCAGCAACTCGGACATCACAGGGTTCGAGACCCGCTTCCAGTCGAGCCTGGCGAGCCTGACGTCCATGGAGCTATCGGAAGAGGTCTTGGCGAAGCTGCAGCAGGACAGTCGCTTCGACCCGGTCACCCTGCTCACGTACTTGCCGGACAGGCTCAGTGCTCTTCGGGACAGCAGGGCAGACAGCACCGAAATCGGCCGGTACCGCACCTGGTTGTGCTGGCTCGCGTTGAACGAGGACGCTGCTCTGATCCCGGGTTTCACCGAGGCGCTGCCCCAGACCTGATCCGCCACCCGCAGGGTGGGCCCTGGTGTAGCTCAGGGGCTACACCAGGGCCCACCTACCCGTGTCACCGGCGGCCGGACATTCGGGTGTCGTCCATGCCCTGTGCGAGGACGTCGAGTTGCCCGGCGCCGGCCAGTTCGGTCAGGCCGTGCACGGCGGCGTCCATCCTGTCGGGGCTGTCCATTCCGGCGACCCACGTCACCATCTGTCCCTCCAGCTCCGGGTAGTGGCCGACGTGATGGACCCTGCCCTGCTCGTACAGCTGCGCCACCGGCTCCGCGCGCAGTCTCTTGCCGACCTTGGCGTTGACCTCGACGATCAGCGGCATCAGCTGGCCGCGGGTCTCGCCTTCGCGGGCGAGTTGGTCCCACGCCTGGGCGAGGATCTGGCGGGCCATGTTCCCGCCGTAGTTCGCCTCGACCACGATCGCGTCGGCGCGCAGCCGCAGAGCGAGCCGGCAGGCGGTGAGGCCCCAGTCGTTCGCGCCGAGGGTTTCGGACTCGTCCGCGAGGACGTACAGGTGGTCCTGGTAGTCGAGGCCGAGTCCGACGATGCCGGTCTCGTCGTTGACGGAGCTGTCTCCGCCGGAGGGGTCGACCGCGACGACGACCCGGGCCAGTTCGATGCCCGCGAACTCGACGGCCGTGATCCGGGCCGCGTCGATCCACGCCCGCCGCCACACCCCGCCCTCGACGGGGCGGGGCCGCTGCTGGAACAGGCTCGCCCACACCCGCTCGCCGACGGCGCGGCGGATCCCCGCGAGCGCCTTCTTCCCGTACCGGGCGGGCCACAGCGGTTCGCCGACCTTCCGGCCGAGCGCGTCGTCTTCGCTGTCCGCGATGGCCGGCAGGTCGATGATCGTCCAGTCGGACGCCGTCTCCCCTGCCAGGATCCGGCCTGCGAGATCGTCCTCGTCCCATCTCGTCTGGATGACGATCACGCTGCCACCCGGTTCGACGCGGGTGAGGAGGACGGCCTGCCACCATTCCCACAACCGGCGCCTCATGGTGGGCGATTGGGCGTCCGCGGCGTCCTTGATCGGGTCGTCGATGATCGCGAGGTTCGCACCCTTGCCGGTCAGGCCGCCGCCCACGCCGGCCGCGAACAGGCCGCCTTCCCGGCCCGCGATGTCGAAGCGGTTCGCGGCCTTGCTACCCGGGTGCAGGGTGACGCCGAGCTGCTCGCCCCACGTGGTGATCGCGTCCCTGATCCACCTGCCGTGATCATCCGCGAGGTCCGCCGAGTACGACGCGATCATGACCCGGTGGTCCGGCCGCTGGAGCAAGTACCACAACGGCGCCCACCTGGCGGCCCGCCGCGACTTGCCGTGCCGGGGCGGCATCGTCAGCAGCAGGCGAATCGTTTCTCCCGCCGCGATCCGCCGGAACGCCTGGTCAATCAGGTCCAGGTGCGCGGCCTGCATCTCCCGGCCGTCGGTGAGCAGCGCGGCGAGGGAGCCCGGCGAGTGGCGCAGCGCGAGGTCGCGTTCCACCGCCGCGAGCCGGGTGCGCAGCGCCGGCGATGCCTGCTCGGCGATGGCCCGGCGGCGCTCGGCGGGCAGGAGCCGGTACTCCTCGACCAGGCCGTCAGCCGCAGTCACGCCTCGTCCCGGGCGGCGGCCGGGTCGGTCAGGGCGATCAGCGCGGCCAGTTCGTCGCCGGTGGTGTCCGCCGCGACCTCGATCGGGCCACCGTCGTACCCGCTGATCTCGGTGCGCACCGGCTGGTCCAGGCCCAGCAGGCGGGCCCGGCGATCCATGATCCGCAACGCCCGGTCGATCGCCTGGAGTTCACCGTCGCGCACCGCCCGCCGGTAGGCGACAAGGTACAGCCGGTCCAGGCGCGCGTCCTCCAGCGCGCGCAGCGCCTCGACGTCGGCCTGCGCCGCGGCGAGCCGGTGTCCGAGTGCCTCCGTCACATCCCGGTTGGCCGAGCGCACCAGCGTCTCGTCGTCCGGGCCGGGGCGGCCCTTGGAGTACAGCTCGTAGCCGTACCCGAACGGGTAGGCGATCCGGTCGCTGTTGATGGCCGGGTCGGCGGCGAGCTTGCGGCCGACGGTCAGCGGATCGGCGCCAGCGAGACGCAGTTCGACGGCGTCGGCCCGCCGCTGGGCGATCGCGGCGCGCTGGGCCCGGTTGGGGCGGGGCATGGGCGCAGGTCCTCCGTGGTGCGCCCCCGCGCCACCACCCATGATCCCCTACCGGGCGAGCCCAGGCCCGGACGGGCAGCGGCTGCACGGCGAACGCGCCCGACATGACCTCCACGACCACCCAGTGCGCGTACGACCGGGGTCTTCGCCCCGCCCGCCCCGGCGGGGATCAGGCCGCGGGCCGGCTACCCCGGGAAACTCTGGACGAACGCCTGGAGCCCGCTGGTCAAGTCGAGGGCCTGGGGGTCCACGTCGTAGTCGATCCACCACACGACGGGCACCTCCGGCGCCAAGTCGTGCAGCACCTTGTAGAGGACGGTCAAGGGCCCGACGGGCGACCCGCGGTCTTCGAAGCCGAACACGCCGTGCCGGAGGTTGAACGACAGCTCCGCCGGCCGCCCGGATCCGGCGTCCGCCACGATCTCCAGGAAGCCTTCATGTGCGCTGCTCACCGTGGCGTCCGGCCAGTGCCTCAGGACGCTCTCCTGTACCTGCTCGCCGGTGAAGGTCCACGGCCCGGCGTGCTCGCGGTCGGCGCTGACGTAGAAGCTGGATCCCACGGGGTGCTCTCGTTTCTCTCGGTGGTACTGCCGGGTGCGGTCGGTCAGGGTTCGATGCGGACGCGGCCGGTGACGCCCTGGGCCGTCATGAGGGACTGGAAGTAGGCGGAGGCCTTGGGGTCGTTCGTGATGAGTTCGAGGTGGTTGACCGTGTTGCGGGGATCCTTCAGGGAGGACGCGTACTTTTCCAGCTTCTTGGACTCCCCCTCCATGGTGTTCTCGTACGCGAACTCGAAGACGTTGTCGGCGTTGTCCAGGCGGAACGGCGATCGGCAACTCTGCTGCTGTCCGATGTACTTGGCGTCGATCGCGGCGCCGTCCTCCGGACGGACACCGTCGGCGTCCATCCCCAGCTCCCGCCCGGTCGCCGGATCGGTGACGGAGCTGTACAGCCGGTACTCCGTCGACCCGGCCACACGAACCTGGTAGGCCCGCCTCGCGTTGATCTTCGAGTCCGCCTTCGCCGGGGGCGTCGGCGCATGGGGGCCGTTGGCCTGGAAAGTCCTGCCGTCCTGCTGCATCTGCGTCATCCACGCCCGGATCGCGGCCTGCTGCTGCGGTGGCAGCACCGGGAACGGGCTGAGCGGGTCGTGCGGCAGGGGCGGCATGCCGGGGGTGACGGTGAACGGCGGCGGCTTCGGAGTCGGCGCTGCCGCGGCGTCGCCCGCCCCGGCCAGCACGACGCCCGCGGCAGTGGCCGCGGCAAGGGCTCCTGCTCCGACCGGGATCAGGCTGGCTGCCGCGGTGTCGACCACGGCCGCCGCCTCGGCCAGCACGGCGAGCTCCGCGCTGCCCTCCACCGCTGCGGCCATCGCGACCGCCGCGGTGCCGGCCTCGGCCACGATCGCGGCCTCGCCCCCGGCCGCGGCGACGTCGGACCCGCCGAACGTGAAGACCGTCAGCGCGATGCCGACACCCGCGACGATGCCCGCCCCGATGGCGAGGTCCTCCAGGGTGTCCCGCAGGTCCTCGACCTCCTTCGCGTACGCCTCGCAGGCCTGCCCCAGCTTGAAGGCCGCGTTCGTGATGCTGTTCAGCAGAGGGCCCTGCGTGGCGCAGCCGTCGTGCATCCGCGCCCAGTTCTGCACAAAGGATGTGACGGCGCTGGAGGTGCTGGACGCGGTGACCCGCTGCACCCTCCTGTCGCCTTCGACGCCCAGCCGGCTGATCAGGGCGGCGAAGGTCTTCCAGCCCGCCGCGGCCTGGCGGAGCTTGCCGGGGTCGCCCTGCGGCCAGAACTTCTTGAGGAAGTCGTGGATGGCGCCGCTGTCATTGTGGCCGACGGCGGAATGGAGCTTGGCCTTGGCGACTTCCTCGTCGCACTCCGGGCCGGCGGACGCCGGGAGCTTCTGCGGGGCCATCATCTCGGCGGCCACGTCGGCATCGGCCTGGAGGTAGGCGACCGCCATGGTGTGCAGGCCGTTGGCGGTGCCTCCGAGCTGGCCGACGACCTGTGCCATCGCGTCGACGAGCTTCTGCGCGGCCGGGTCGTACTTGGCGGCGAACGTCTTGCCGGCGTCGTCGTCACCGGCCATGCCCGCTACCTCGTCCATGGAGAAGACGAGGCTGCGGTAGATCTGCCTGGCCGTGATCTGCAGGTCACTGAACCCGGCGGAGGAGACGATCATGTCCGTCGGCTTGACGTGGAAGCTGGTCATCGGGCCCCCCGATTGTCCGTCCTCGTTCACGGTAGCAAGGCGCGGTGCCATCGACACGGTGCTCCCGGGGGCGAGCCCGGGTGACCCAACTTCCGATCAGGTCACCCGGGGCTCCGCGCGTTACCCAGGCCGAGGGGCTGAACGGTCTGGGCGCTCGGTGCGGACGATGAATGCCCCGGGGAAGCAGGCACTCACGGCTTCAACGAGGCTGGCCGGACCTCGGGTACGGGCGGGTTCGGTCAGGAACCGAGGAGTCCTCCGATCAGCTCCCCCAGAAGCCGGGCCGCGATACACGCCGCACCCAGTCGACGCGCCTTGCCTCCGGCCCGTCCGGCACGCCGAACGACCGGAGGACGTACCCGGACGCGACCGGTCCGACGAACCGTCCTGACGGGCACGACGTTGTACATGACGATCAGCCTCTCGATCGGGCCGTCGTCGACGGCCGGTGCCAGGACTCTGCCCGATCGCAGCCCCGCCGAGGGCGTGGGTCCAATTCCCTGTGGATAAGTCGGCGTCTCGGATTCTCGTCACCCGGACAGCTCACCGCCCGAACCGTTCAATCAGTCCGGCCGCCCTCTCCAGCGCCCCCGGCTGGCACGCCCTCAGCATCAACAACGACCACGAGCCGGTACCGCTGGCCGGGCGCGACGAGCCAGCCCGCCCCTTCCCCCGGGCTAGGCACCGCCCCGACCTCGTTCGGAGTCCCGCACTCCAGCGCGGGCCGTCCGAGACCAGCGGGACGGCGCACCAGGCCCTCGCGCCCCCCATCACATCACCGCGCAGTGATATCAACACAATACTTCCGTCACCCGTTTGGCGGGCCCGGTGTTCGAATATCGAGGGCTACGCTTCATTCCCGACCCCCAGGAAATTTCCTCCAGAAATTTCCCGACTCGACCACCTGCACAACCAGGTGTCTGGTCATATTTTTCGGGGCGTCCAGAATTTCGAACACGAGAGGGGATGATCGCTGTGACGGAACACTGGAACGGGATGCCGGCCGGGTTGATCGACGCGGTCTGGGTCAAGAGCAGTGCAAGCTCTCCGAACGGCCAGTGCGTGGAGGTCGCACCCACCCAGGGGGAGGTAGCGGTTCGGAACTCGCGCGACAAGGACGGTCCCGCACTGGTGTTCACGAAGCCCGAGTGGGCCGCGCACCTGGTAGGCGTCAAGGCTGGCGAATACGACCACATGGTCACCGACTAGAATTCCCATGGGAATACCAGCGCGGACACGCGGCCCCGGATTTGTGAGACCATGAGACCGTTTACCATCCGGTCTCTCCCACACTGGGGCCCGCGTGTCCGTTTTTGATGCTTCCGCGGCATTTAAGGATGGTGTCCCGGCAGGCCGCCCGGACGCCGATCCAAAGCAGAACCCCACCGCCGCGGCCGTCCTTGCCAGAGCCGCGCTCCGTTCACTGCGACTGAGCCGCAAGCTGAAGCAGGCCGCCGTAGCCGCTGGCACCAACATGTCCGCCTCGAAGCTGTGCAAGATCGAGACCGGACACGCGATCATGCAGGCCGGGGACGCGGAGAGCCTCGCCGACTTCTACAACCTGCCTCCCGCCCAGAAGGCCTGGTTGGTGACGCTCGGCCAGCAGGCCAGCAACCCGCCGACGTGGCAGCAGGCAGGTCTCGTCGCACCCCCGTCCATGGAGCAGCTGGTCGGCCTGGAGCCCGCGGCCGTCAGGCTGTGGACCTACGAGGCGGACCTCATCTCCGGGCTGCTGCAGACCGAGGCCTACATGAGGGCGGTCATGGCCAGCAGCCAGCCGCCGCTGCGCGCCGACGAGATCGAGGAGCGGGTGAAGCTGCGCCTCTACCGGCAAGCCAAGGTCTTCGCTGACCCTCCGGACTGCATCTTCCTCTTCGACGAGAGCATGCTGCTTCGCCGCATCGGCAGCTGGGAAACCATGGTCGGACAGTTCGACCACCTGATCGGCGTCGCCGGCAACCCGCGGATCCAGATCCGCATCGTCCCGCTGGACGGCATGCAGGTCCTGTCGGGCGTGTGCTCCATGACACTGCTCGACTTCGGCATGGGGTCCACCGGTCTGCCCTCCGTGATCTACCTGGAGGTCGGCGACCGCGGCAGGTACTTCGTCAAGGGCATCGGCGGCCCGGTCGAACCGGAGGAGGGCGCACCGTCGTTCGACCGCCACAGCACCACTCTGACGATGCTTCTCGGGCACGCCGCCGGCCGTGACGAGAGCCTGGAAATACTGAAGGCGGCCCGTCAGCGGTTCCTCCGCTGACGGGCCACCTCTCTTCGTCAGGGGATACGGGCGACTCCGCCGAACTCGATCCACTCGTGCGTCGCCTGCGGCCTTCGCAGCTCGGAGTCCGGCCGCCAGTGGGTGACGTCCACCAGGTACGGGGGGAGGACGGCGAGGCCGCTGAAGTATCGGCGGACGTCTCGCTTCTCGCGCACGCGCCCCCAGTGGCCGCCCGTGCCCTGGTCCATCAGGTCGGTGACCGCCTTCCGGACCTGCTTGTCGTCGCTCACCAGCTGACAGATCACCAGGTAGCTGCCGGGAGCGAGGTGCTCCCGCATGCGCCGGATCATCGCCTCGGGCTCTTCCGCGTCCTTCAGGCAGTGGATCACGGATACCCACAGAGCGGCCACGGGCTGGCTGAAGTCGATGAATCTGCCCTTGGAGGCCTGCTCGATGATGCGCCCGGTATCGGTCATGCTCGCTTCGATGAACCTGGTGCCGCTGTTCACGTCCAGTGAAGTACGACCGTGCGCGATCACGATCGGGTCGATATCTATGTAGGCGACCCGCGAATCCGCGCGTACCTCCTGGGCCACCTGGTGCACGTTGGGCCTGGTCGGCAGACCCGACCCGTGGTCAAGGAACTGGGTGATCCCACGTTCGCGCGCGAGGAAGCGCACGACTCTCTCTAAGAACCACCGATTGTTCAAGGCCAGTTCGCGGCTGCTCGGAGCGATCTTCAGAAGGTCCTCGCAGGCCTTCCGGTCCGCTTCAAAATTCAGCTCGCCGCCGAGCAGCCAGTCGTACATGCGCGCTGCACTCGGGATGGAGGTGTCGATGGCATGCTGATGCCCACCCTCGGTACCCACGGCGCCCCTTCCGTGGCCGGATCAACCCAGGGTGATCCCCGGGCAGTTGGGGCCCCATCGTAGGCAAAAGGCACAGGGTTTCACCACGATGCCGAGCAGGCGACCGAAGCGCCAGGTAGCGCACCCCGGCGAATAGGGGCGTATTTACGCAGGTCGCGCACCACCCCGCTTCGCCAGGCGCCTGTTCAACCAGCCGGCGCAGGGTCGACATTGAGTGTCATGTGCGCGCAAGGATTCGAAGTGCAGCACGCAGTTCCACTTCCACAACCCCCGCACTGACCCCCATCAGTCGCGCAGCGGCCGGAAGGTCGAGCCCCAGCCGGTAGCGCAGGAGAACCGCGTCGGCGGCAGCCGCCGGAAGTGTCTCGTGCAGCCAGTCCCCCGCGGGACGGCCCACCTCGGTGCGCCGCGAAACGGCACCCCGCAGCAGAGCCCAGCACACCGCGGTCGGCTCGGGGCACCCCAGCACTGCGTCCCAGCCGGCCTCGACGTATCCGAACGTCCACGCCACCACCTCAGCCGCAGGCCCCGCGTCCTGCAGTCTCGCCCGCGCATACATGCCGTACTGCGCCCGGTACAGCTCGACGAAGCCTTCGAAGCCGCTACGCGCCCTGCTCCGCGCTGCCGCTTCCAAGAGGCCCCCCGAGGGGCGACCTCGCAAGTACGGGCGCACGCCTCCTCCTGCCGTTCCTCGACTCCGACCCGCACAACAGCCAGGGCGGCCCTCCCTCGACCAGGGAGAGCCGCCCTCGACGGTCAGACCACCCGCACTCGCCGAACGCGGACCACGATCTCCCTGGTGAAATGGAGCAGACACACGAGCAAGGCCACACGGGAAGCAGCAATCGAGCCTTCACCCGACGCGACCCACATGATGAGCGGGACCGCGAGTACGCCGCTTAAACGTCCAACGACGTCGATTACCCCGAACGAGCGCAAGGCCCAACCCGGCGGGAAATTGCTGCTAGCGTGGGCGAAATCGGAGCGTGGAAGAATTCGCTGCCGCGCTCCGCGGAATCGTCGGTCGAGCATACCTTCATCTCTTTGTTCTTCATCGGTTCCATGTTCGACCCCGGACGCGGTGGGGCGTTACCACGCCCGGGGTCGGCGCCGGTTGACCGGCACGAACTCAACCTACCGGCAGTTCCAGCCCCTAAGCCGCTTGAGGCCGAACCCCGCAATTTCCGCTTCAGCGAGCCCACCGATTCGAATCTAGGTTCGCCCAAACTGCTCAGAAAGCCGCGCACCGCACCAGCTTCTGATCACATTCCCCTCTCACCCGAAAGTCCGGACCCGCTCATTCCGGATATGCGCATTCACCGACCAGCTGACGAGCGCGCAGCGGGCGCTGACCGCCGCCCGGCAGGAGCGCCTGACCTTCCTCGCATCACTGCCGCGCTGGGACGGCGACCTCGCCGCCGCGAAGCAGGGCCTGGACGACGAGCAGCTGACGCAGTCGGCACAGTACGCGGAGGCGGAGCGGCAAGCCGCCCACGCTGTGTGGGCCGACCTGTACTGGAAGGACCTGGCCGGCGAGGACCTGGCGGCCGCCCGCCAGCAGCTCAGCCACATCGACCACGCCCCCACCCAACCTGCCGTCTGACGGACGCGCCGTCGATGGCGGCCTTGGCGGTCCGCGCGGAGGACAGCACGGTCTGTCGCCGGTGAACAGGTTCAGCACGGGGAGAAGAACGAGGGCCCGGACCAGGGACTGGTGACGGCCGACCCGGCCGGTCACCCCATGGCCTATACGGCCACCTGGGCCTGCCTCAGCCAGTCGGTCGCAGACGTCCACGGTCCCTGAGGTACGGCCACGAGGTTGTCCAGGGCTCCGAACACGTGGGCGTCGGTGTTTCCGGGGGTAAAGACGCGGCGTGAGAGGTCGACGGACAGGCCCCGGCTCTGGGGGCGGACCCGTTGCTCCAGCACGTGGTACTCCTGGACCTCGGCGACGTACAGGTCGCCGCCGCGGTGGCCGGTGATCAGATGCGGGCACACCTGGATCGCATAGGCGGCGCAGGAACGATGGAGAGGAGGTTCGATGACGAAGCCCCGACCGTCGCCCTCAGGTACTCCCGCCACGAACACCACCCGGAAGCGGTACCTGATGCGGAGGCCGCACAGCTGGCACCGCCGCTCGTGCATGCAAGCACGCTGACGCTGCGGGCACACCCGCCCGAGCAGGGGCTGGCCACGGCCGGGCACGCAGGTGCAGACCAGGGTGCGGCCGGCGCCGGCGACCTCGCGGACTGTCCGTGTGCCGTTCTCCCAGAGGGTCGTCCAACCCACGGGGTATCCGCGCACGTCCCGTGGCAGAACCTTCACCTCGGCAGGCATCGGAACCTGGCGCCAACCCGTCGGCATCCTCGTCATGGGCGTCATCCTCGCATCGCGCACCACGCCTCGCTGTGCTTCAGGGAACTGGTGGCACCGAATCGGGACGGGTCGCGGGCATCGCGGCACGGTCTTGGCGTGAATCAACTACCGGACAGCTCAGGCCCGTTGATGGCGCGAACCGCTCGCCCCGTCCACCCCACAGCCGGGCGGCTACATTGCCCGTGCCACCCGCGCCTCCCTGCTCAGCCTACGAGGGCCAGCGGCCTCAAACGCAAAACGGGCACCGCACCGCCGCTGCGTACCACCTCGAACATGCCGCTGAAGCCGGTGGCGGGTCTCGGCCCGAGCCCGAGCGTGTACCGGCCGGGCTGGAGGTCCGGCGGGACCAGCCACACGAACTGGCCGGAACCTCCGTCGACGGTGTCGTTGATGGTCTGCACGGCGAACAGCGCGGTCTCGTCACCGGTGAACAGCGTCAGCGTGTGGTGGGCGCTCGTGCCGCTGTGCCAGGTGATCAGGTAGGGCTCGTCCCTCACGACGATCCCGCCCGCCTCCGGCCGGACGAACGTGGGCCGAGCCGATATTCGTGGGGGACGGCCGGTCAAGCCGGCCGCGGACAGGGCCGCCAAACCGAGGCGTAGCAAGCCCCCAGGCACGCCATGAGTCATGCCCTCATTAAACGACAACACATCGCAGCACGTCACTCAAATCGGCGAACCCTCGGCCAAACGGGCAATCAGGGCAATGCATCCTGGATAGAAGTCAGGGCGAAGACCACCCGCCTCAACAAGACGCCCCAGCCATAACGATCTGCATTTACCCGATCGCGTCCTGCCGCCTTCCGCCCTGCGCTACCGTGCCGTGGACGGCATCGCATCGGGGGCACATGATGGAAGATCAAGAGATCGTCGAGCTCGTCGCCCGCGTGGTGACGACCATGCGAGTCTGGCACCGACGCAAGCTGGCCACCGGCGTCGACAACGCACATCTCGACTTCGCTATCGACTCCCTCCGCTACATCGATAGCCCAGACATCCACGGGAAGCTTGACCAACTTGAAAGCCAACAGGCGCAGTTGGACGCCTTGGACTTCGAACCCCTCAGACCAGCCCTGCTTGAGGCCGTCGAGCGCGGCCAACTATCGATCAGACGTCTGCTCAGTATCGACGAGATGATGTCCGCTTCCGGCCTAGGCCGTGTTTTGGAAGTGGTGCAGGATGGGGTCAGCCGCGTGCCGATCGGAAGAAGCTCTCGTGGTTGACCCCATGCTCAAGGCCGCTCTGCGCCGCCTTCGCGCTGTGAAGTCGAAACGGCCAATCGGTGTAGAGCCCGGCGAGTTCGCCGACTGGCGGGAGAAGATCGCTGACTGCCTGGACGGCTTGGCGAGCGCGCTTCCTTTCGAGGAGGACCAGATCAGGGCGAGAGCGGAGGCCGTGTCGGCACGGGCTCAGGCGGACGAGATCCGCAGACGCGGTGTGATCGTGTTCTAGAGACGGCTGATGCCGCGGGCCGCCATCCACACGGTAAGGTCCGTCGCGATCCGGTTGATGCTCGTGTCGGTGGTGACCTCGTGCTCATCGCGTGTGGAGTCGCGTCGGACGACCTCATAGCCGCCTTCTTCGAGCACGGCCACGGACGCGAACCAGGAGGGATCCTCCTGATCGGGCTGGACCACGACGAATGTGTTGTCGGAGTCGTTCAGGTCGTCGATCAGCATGAACAGGGCTGATTCGGACGGGTCGTCGATGTGGTCGCCGTTCTCGCTGTCCGCGCAGTAGTAGCGCGCCGCCATCGAAACGCCTGCCTCTCTGCCTCACCGTCTGCCACGGGTGTGATCCTGGCCAGCATGGCATGCCGAACCGGGGTGAGGCTCACAACCAGATGTTGATCGCGGCGATGTGAACCGCGGCCTCGAAGCGGACAGCGAGCTTGTCGAAGCGCGTGGCCACCGCCCGGTGCTGCTTGAGACGGTTGATCCCGCACTCGACCGCGTGCCGGGCCTTGTAGTCCTCCCGGTCGAAGGCTGGGGGCCGACCACCGTCGCGTCCACGGCGTCTGCGGTTCCTGGCCTGGTCAGCGGGTTCGGCGATGGTGGCGGGGATGCCCCGCCGGCGCAGGTAAGCGCGGTTCGCCCGGGACGAGTACGCCTTGTCGCCCCGAACCCGGTCGGGTCGCGTGCGCGGTCGGCCCGGTCCAAGCCGCGGAACACGAATGGCTTCCAGGACCGCGACGAACTGCGGGCTGTCGCCGCGCTGTCCGGCTGTGACCAGCACCGACAGCGGGCGCTGGCGCTGTTCGCAGGCCAGGTGGATCTTCGTCGTCCAGCCTCCTCGCGAGCGGCCCAACCCGTGATCGGCGGGTTCCGATCGCACACCACCGGGCGGTTCCTTCTGCTCGTTCCCGAGGCGGCGGGCACCGGCCGCGTGCTGGTGGGCCCGGCATATTGTCGAGTCAACGTTCACCTCCCAGGCGATCTGCCCGGCCGAGTCGGCGCGCGCCTGCAAGGCGGTGAACACCGCAGCCCACACACCGCCGCGTTGCCAGCGCCGAAAGAGGCCGTAGACGGTCTGCCACGGCCCGTACTCCACGGGCAGATCACGCCATGGCGCCCCGGTCCGCACCCGCCACCGGACACCGTCTATGAGCCTCCGCTGGGACATCGCCGGACGCCCCGCCCCCGACACCGGCAACAACGGTTCCAGCACAGCCCACTGCTCATCAGAAAGATCCCCACGCACCACAGCGGAGATCATCGCTGCCGCAGAACGCGAGGCTCAGCACTTCCAAAACACGGCCTAGACCGCACCACCGACACCCCGGCCGAAGAAGCCGCACCTATACCCTCCGGCGGCAACCAGATCCCTGGGGACACCTCCTTCCGCAGCCGCAACACCTATCCCGCTCCCGTACACACCGGCCGAAGCAACGACCCCAGAGTCAGCGGGCCACCCGGCCCTCCGTTCGAGGACGACGAGGAAGACGTCTAACTCCGGTGGGAGATATCGCCAAGGGCGCGTTCAGTGGAGCGTGGGCGCTTCTGGTGGGCTGGATCCTGCCTGCCGCCGTGAATCTCGGCGTCTTCCTCGCTGCGGTGTGGCCGACTGTACGCACGACCGGCTTCGCCGCCGGTACCGTCCCGGCCGGCCTGCCGAGCACGTCGTTGCTCCTGCTGGTCGGAGCCGTCCTGTTCGGCCTAGTCCTCTTCACCCTGAAGACCTCGCTCTATCGGTTCTTGGAGGGCTACCTGTTGTGGCCCAGCTGGCTCACGGAGCGCCGCTGCGCCCGCCACGTCCGCCGGAAGCGCCTGTTCAAGAAGCGGCGAAGCCTGATCCTCCTGGCCGTCCGGGAGCGTGACGGCGAACCCCTCACCCCGGCCGAAGCAGACCGGCTCGCCGCGCTGCGAGCCGACCCCGGCCTACGGCGTCACCGGACCGCCGACGAACACCGCAACCGAGTCCAACGCGCCCTGCTCGGCGAGCAGCTACGCCGCTACCCCATCGATGACCGGCAGATCACCCCGACCCGGCTCGGCAACGCCATCCGCCGCTTCGAGGAGTACGGCCACGACCGGTTCCGACTCGACACCCAGGTACTGTGGGATGAGTTGACCGCCGTCGCCCCCGGGCCGGTCCGCCGACAGATCGAGGCCGCGAACACCCACGTCGACTTCTTCATCGCCCTGCTGTACGGCCACGTGCTCGTGGCCGCCACCGCGATCGCCTCCCTCGCCGCGGCCGCCGCCCGCGTCGCGCCGCTGCTCGCCACCGCGATCGTGGCGCTGCTCCTCACGCCGGTCTGGTACCGGTGCGCGGTCTCGGCGACCGACAGCTGGGCGTCCGCCGTCCGGGCTCTCGTCAACACGGGCCGCAAGCCCCTCGCCGAGGCCCTCGGCCTGGTCTTGCCCGCGACGCTCGACGAGGAGCGCGCGATGTGGACCGCGGTGACCCGCCAGACGCTGCGTCCCTTCGGTGACCGCTCGGACGCCCTGGACATCTTCCGCAGCATCGGGCCCGATCCGACGTCGGCCGGCCCTTCTGCGGCCGAACCAGGACGCGTTCAGGGCTCCTGACCGGCGGCTCTTCAAACGGTCAACTATTCCACACACCAACGTTTTTCAGCAGCAGATCGGCAACCCGACGCGGATTGTCGGTGGAGGCCGCTAGGGTCTCACCACGCGTTGCCGAACAGCCACGGAGAGGGGGTGAACTGCGCCTTGTTGCAGGAGACGTTGCAGGCCTTCAAGTTCACCCTCGACCCCACGCCCGCACAGGAAGCGGATCTGAGCCGGCACGCCGGTGCCGCGCGGTGGGCCTTCAACTGGGCGCTCGCCCGGAAGATCGCCGCGCACCGCGCCTGGCGCACCCAGGTCGACGCCCTCGTCGACAGCGGCCTGGACGAGCGCGACGCCCGGAAGAAGGCCAGCTCCGGCATCCGCATCCCGGGCCAGGCCACCATCAAGAAGCACCTGAACCAGGTCAAGGGCGACTCCCGGCACGACGACGAGCACCCGGACGGCTTCCACGGCCCGTTCCTGCCGTGCCCGTGGTGGCATGAGGTGTCCACCTACGCCTTCCAGTCCGCGTTCTACGACGCCGACGCCGCGTTCAAGAACTGGTTCGACTCTCTCACCGGCCGCCGTGCCGGCCGAGCCGTCGGCTACCCTCGCTTCAAGAAGAAGGGCAAGGCCCGGGACTCCTTCCGTCTCCACCACGACGTGAAGAAGCCCACGATCCGCCCCGACGGCTACCGCCGGCTGATCATGCCCCGTCTCGGCTCGGTGCGCATCCACGACTCCGCGAAACCCCTGACCCGCCTCATCACCAGGGGCCAGGCGGTCGTGCAGTCCGTCACCGTCTCCCGAGGCGGCAACCGCTGGTACGCCAGCGTCCTCGTCAAGGTCACCCGCGACATCCCCGACAAGCCGACCCGCGCCCAGACCGACCGCGGCACGATCGGCGTCGACTGGGGCATCTCCCACCTCGCCACCCTCTCCCAGCCCCTCAACCCGGCCGACCCGGCGAGCGTCCACGTCGACAACCCCCGCCACCTCGACGCCGCCACCCGCCAACTCACCAAGGCCCAGCGGGCCCTGTCCCGCACCCAGCGCGGATCCAACCACCGCACCCGGGCCGCCCGCCGCGTCGGCGTCATCCAGCACCGCATCGCCCAACGCCGCGCCACCAGCATCCATCAGCTCACCAAGCAGCTGGCCACCCGCTTCGCCACCGTCGCCGTCGAAGACCTCAACGTCACCGGCATGAGCGCCTCCGCGAAGGGCACCGTCGAGCAGCCCGGCCGCCGAGTCCGGCAGAAGGCAGGCCTCAACCGGGCCGTCCTCGACGCCTCCCCCGGCGAACTCCGCCGCCAGCTCACCTATAAGACTTCCTGGTACGGCTCCAGCCTCGCGGTCGCCGACCGCTGGCACCCGTCCAGCAAGACCTGCTCGGCCTGTGGGACAGTCAAACCCACACTGTCCCTGGCCGAACGGGAGTACCACTGCACCACCTGCGGCCTGACGATCGACCGCGACCTCAACGCGGCCCGCAACATCGCCCGGCACGCCGTCCCCCTGGTAGAGGGGGACGTAAAAGCCCGTAGAAGTCCGGTAAGCCCCGCCCGCGAGGGCAGGCACGGACGCGCCGAAAGGCAGACGCGGGAAGGCCCACCGCCAGCCGGCGGGTCACCTCGGCGGGAGTAATCCCCCGACAGCCCACACTCCACCCGACCACGCTCGGGCCACAACTCCACAGAGGGTAAAGAACGCGCAAAGCCCACAGAGAAGCCCAGCTCGCGAAGGGTCCGGCCCGGGCGCGCGAGGGCTGACCGGCGCAGGTGCGCGTGGACGACGTCCCGACGCGGTCCGGCCCGGGCGCGCGAGGGCTGACCGTCGTAGGGGCGTCCGTCGTCGTGGCGGCGGGGGTCCGGCCCGGGCGCGCGAGGGCTGACCGACTCCGGGCCCACGATCGGTGAGGGCGGCTCGGTCCGGCCCGGGCGCGCGAGGGCTGACCGTACGTCGCGCACCTGCTGCGCCGTCCGCTGCTGTCCGGCCCGGGCGCGCGAGGGCTGACCGTAGTCCTTCATCCGGTTCTTGCCGGCGTCGGAGTCCGGCCCGGGCGCGCGAGGGCTGACCGCCACGGGCCCCGGTACAGGGGGACCACCGCGCGTCCGGCCCGGGCGCGCGAGGGCTGACCGTCGTCGAGCGTGACACCGTGCTTCGCCGCGGCGTCCGGCCCGGGCGCGCGAGGGCTGACCGGTCACGCGCGCCTACCAGGGGCTGGCCGGCATCGTCCGGCCCGGGCGCGCGAGGGCTGACCGAACGTTCCGGAGCCGGAGCCGGCTTCCAGGACGTCCGGCCCGGGCGCGCGAGGGCTGACCGGGGTCGCCGTCCGCGACGTACCGCAGGAGGAGGTCCGGCCCGGGCGCGCGAGGGCTGGCCCTCCTGGCCGCGTTGGCTCAGGTTCACGCACAGCCCGGGCGTACAGGAGCTGATGTCCCTCCCCGCGGCCCGATCATGTCGAGGCAAGTCCCGCACCCCTAGCAGGTGGGGCGGCGGCACCTCCGGAAGATCGCGGGGATCCCGCCTGTCGGGTGACGCTCGCACAGGTTGATCGCATACGCGGCGCCGGCCTGGAAAGAAGGGTCAACGGACTCAGCGGGCTCGGTCGTCTCCGGGACCGCCCCGCGACAGAACTGGAACAACAGTGCCTTCCGACCTCACCGTACCGCTGCACCGGATCGTTTCCCCTGCCCCCGGGCCGCCTCGGTTCACGGAACTGCCGAACGGCACGCCCGTGTGGCTCGTGACCCGGTACGACGACGTGCGCCAGGTGCTCACCGACGCCCGGTTCGGCCGCTCACCGCTCCACGC